>NZ_DASVNZ010000077.1:0-4102 GCF_036486225.1 Roseateles sp.
GCGCGTGCCGCCTCGACGGCCGCGTTCAGCGCCAGGATGTTGGTCTGAAACGCAATCATGTCGATCACCGACACGATCTCCGACATGCGCTTGGAACTCGCGCCGATCGAACTCATGGTGTCGACGAAGCCCTGCACCATCCGGCCGCCCGCGGCGGCGCTGGCGCTTGCTTCATCGGCAAGTCCGCGCGTGCGGACCGAAGCCTGCGCCGTGCCGTCCAGCGTCTCCGACAGCCGCTGCACGTTGCTCGATGCTTCCTGCACCCGCGCGGCGGCCTGCTCGCTGCGCACGCTCAGGTCCTGGTTGCCGGAGGCGATCTCGTCGGCGGCGCCGTGGATTTCGCCCGACGCGACCTGCATCTGCGTCACCAGCCCGCGCAGCCGGTCGCGCATCGACCGGATCGCATCGAGCATCCGGCCGAGGTCGTCGTTGGTGTGCCACGAGGACTCGGCGGTCAGGTCGCCCTGCGCGATGCGCTCGGTCAGCGTCTCCGCCTCATGGATGGGACGCCAGACGCCGAGCAGCGTGCGCCACAGCACCAGGCCCATCGCGATCAGTCCGCCGATCACGACGATCGTCGTCAGCAGGAAACGATGCGCGACGGCGGACTCGCTGTCGTCGAGCCGCTGAGCGAGCGTGTCCATCACGCGCGCCGAGAGCTCCGACTGCAGCACCGCGCCCTTCTTCAGCGTGGCGACCAGTTGATCGAGCGGGTAGTTCACGTCCTTCGCCGAGGCATCGAGCGCCTCCAGCACGACCTGGCGCTGCTGGGCGACGCGCTGCAGCGTTTCCGCGTAGTCCGCGGCATGCGCCTCGTCCGCGACGGCGGCCTGGCGCAGCGCGGCGTTGAGCTGACGCAGGTCCGCGCGATACCGTCCCGCGGCGTTGCCCACGGCGGCGACGTCGTCCACCGCGGCCGCGGCGCCGATCGCGCCGAGCTCGGCGAGCGTGTCGGTCAGCTGCGGCGCGACCTGCAGGCCGGCGACGACGTTGAAGTAGGTCGCGCCGTCCTGCTGCATCAGCAGCCCGGAGCGCGCGTTCAACTGCGCGACGGCATCGAAGATCGCGTCGAACAGCGCGCGGTACTGCGGCGTCTGGACCTGGAGCATCTGGCTCACGCCCTTCGCGTGGAGCGCCTTGAACTGCTCGCGGGCCTTGCCCGCCTCCTCGGACAGGGCGTCGCCATGGCGCACGTTGCCGAGCTCGGCGAGCACGGCCTCGAAGTCCTTGTCGATCTTCGCGGCGGCCGCGTCGCGGGCGGCGGCCTGCTCGGGATGGCTGGACGCGGTGGCCGAGGCGAGCCGGTGCTCGGACAGATCGGCGATCACGCGCTGCCACGCCTGGTTGGCGGGCAGCGCGGCGCGCTGCGCCTTGACGGTGCGCAGGGCATCGAGGAGGTTGAAACCCAGCTGCGCGGTCGGCAGCAGGCAGACGGCGCCGCACAGGAGTGCGACGACGGCGAGACGGTGTTTGAGAGACATCGGGCGGGACCTTGGGAGGCCGGTGCTGGGGAGGCGCCGCGAGTCTTGCAACGCTTCGTTACAGCGACGGGACAACCCGGGGGTGATCCCTCCGGAAGGTCGGGAAGCGGGGGTTTTTAACGCTCGCGCGACGGAGTCGGGCGCTGATCGCCCGATGACGGAACGCCCCTCACGGCCACGTCGACCGGATCACCGCCTGCCGCCGCGCGCCGGCGGCCTCGGCGCGCACCAGCGTCCAGCGCTGCACGCCCTCGCCCTCGTTGAGCAGCTCGAGATAGGCGAGCAGCGCCTTGTAGTCGTCGAACTCCAGCGTCACGTCGGCGCCGCCGCGCGGGGCATTGAGCTCGATGCCGCTGACGCGCACGCCGTCGACCGCCACGGTTTCCAGTGACCGCAAGACCGCCTGCATCGGGAAGGCCGCCGTGCGTACCACCGTCAGCGCGTCGCGCGCATAGGTCGGGGGCACCGCATCGGCCGTCGCCTTGTCCGCGCGCATGCGCAGCGTGTCCCGCAGGCGGGCGATCTCGGCAGCATCGGCGTCGGTCCGTGCCACGCGTGTGGCCCTCTCCTCCCACGCCTGCCAAGCACCAAAGCCAAGGCCCAAGGTCGCGACAGCGCAGATCGCGCCCCAGATCGCCAACGCCACGATCGGCCGGCGCGCGGGCGCGAAGTCCACCTTCAGAGCCCTCATGCCGCGATCTCCTTGCGGAAAGGCAAGGCCTCTCCGGCCTGCTGGCCCGGCAGCGCGCCGGTGTCGAATTCGATCAGCTCGATCCTGGCCGCCGGGACGTCGTGCGTCACCAGCGCCCGATTGAGCACCACCGATGCGGACTCGCCGTCCAGCGGGTAGGTCTGGGCCACGCGATAGGTATCGCCCTCGGCAATCAGCAGCACCAGTTCTTCGCTGTCCGCAATGGCCAGAACGGTCGCCATCGCGGACGTCGCTGCACCAGCCGCCAGCGTTGAACCCGCCGCCTCGATCGCCAGCGCCCACCAGGGGCGCACGCTCTCCAGCGAGCGGCCGCCGAGCGCGATGAGCGCGTCCCGCCACGCCGCATCGATGGCGACGGCCATCCGAGGCGACGACTGCCCGCCGTCCAGCCAAACGGGGCTGTCGGCGGGAAGTCCCGCGCGGTCCTCGACCATGGACCTCGCAATCGCGATCCAATCGGCCTCGCCCGCGACACCGGCCACCTCCGGCAGCAGGAACGGGGTGCTGACCGCACCGCTCACCGTCACGCGCAGCGACGTGCCCCGCGGCAACTCCCGGATCCCAGCGGCCAATGCCGCCAACGCGGCGTCCCGCCCCTCGACGTCCGCCGCGACCAGCAGCACGCCGCCCAGCGACAGCCTCACCGCGCGCTCGCCCGCATAGGCGACCGCCGTCCGCGCCGACGCGCGCTTACCAGCCCACCACACGCTTGATCTCCTCCGCGCTCGATTCGCGCCGGCTCACCATGTCCGCACCGAGCTGCGACAGCGTCCTCACGCCCTTGCGATAGACGTTCTCCCGCAGCGCCGACACCGGCGCGCCGGTCGTGACCAGGTCGCGGAAGCCGTCGTCGATCGTGTGCACCTCGGCGATCACGCGACGGCCCTTGTAGCCGGTGCCACCGCAGCGCTCGCAGCCCACGGGCAGCGGCATCGTCTCCGGCCGCGCCAGCCCCATGTCGACGAACCACTGCTGCTCGCGCGGCTGCGCCGGCCGGTCGCTCACGCAGTGTGGGCAGAGGCAGCGCACCAGCCGTTGCACGATCACGCCGTTGAGCGCCGCCATGAAACCGAACATGTCCAGGTCGAAGTGCTTGAAGCGGCCGGTCACGTCGAACACACTGTTCGCATGCACCGTCGTCAGCACCTGGTGTCCGGTCAGCGCCGATTGCACCGCGATCTCCGCCGTCTCCGCGTCGCGGATCTCGCCGACCAGGATGCGGTCCGGGTCGTGCCGCAGGATGGACCGCAGGCCCTTGGCGAAGGTCAGCCCCTTGCGCTCGTTGACCGGCACCTGCAGCACGCCGGCCAACTCGTACTCGACCGGATCCTCGATCGTGATGATCTTCTCGATGCCGTTGTTGACCTCCGACAGCGCTGCGTACACCGTCGTCGTCTTGCCGCTGCCGGTCGGGCCGGTCACCAGCAGCATGCCATGCGGCAGACCGGCGAGCTCGCGGATGCTGGCGGCGCCCGCCGCGTCGAAGCCGAGCAGGTCCAGCGACACCTGGTCCGCCGGATCGCGCAGCTGCGCCTTGTCCAGCAGCCGCAGCACCGCGTCCTCGCCGAAGACGCTCGGAATGATGGACACGCGCAGGTCCAGCTCGCCACCGCCCAGCGCGATGCGGAAACGACCGTCCTGCGGCAGCCGCCGTTCGGTGATGTCGAGCTGTGCGAGCACCTTGATCCGGGAGATCGCCTCCTCCGCGCCGCGCGTGCCTGCCAGCCGGCCATGCGGCATCAGCACGCCGTCGCGGCGCAGGCGCACGCTCACGCCCTGCCGGTCGCATTCGAAGTGGATGTCGCTCGCGCCGACCTCGTACGCGCGGCGCAAGGCCTGGTCGACGAAGGCCACCACGGGTCCGTCCGCCGCGCTCGTCGTGTCGGAGATGGCACCCTGGCCCGGCGTC
>NZ_DASVNZ010000114.1:0-10711 GCF_036486225.1 Roseateles sp.
CGCCCGCCCACGCCTCGCATCCCGGCGACTTCGCACCGAGCCGGCCCGCACCCTTGCCGCCGCCGCCTGCGCCGGTCTTCGCCCCCGCGCCGGCCTTCGCGCCGGAACCACCGACGCACCACCAGGCACCGCGCGACAGCGGCTGGATGGCGGCCGACGATGAGTCGCTGAATCCCTTCGCCCCGCCGCGTCGCGTGCCCGACAGCGCACCGACGGACGACGTCGTCGATGCGCGCTTCCAAGCCTCGGCATCGCGCTTCGACGAACCGTCGTTCGAGGAACGCCGCGAGCCCTTCCTCGACGCGCCGGCGGCGCCCGACCCGCGCGAGCACCTGCCCGAACCCAAGGGCATGCGCTTCGAAGAGGACGAGCTGCCGCCGCCGATGATCGACGACGACGAGCGGCCGGACGTGACGCTCGCACTCAGCCCCGCCACCGCCGCGCAACTGCGCGCGAACGAGCTGTCGCCGGGCGTGGAACCGTCGCTCGAGCCGAGCTCCTCGATGATGGCGGCGGAGGAGGACACGATCGCCGACGCGAAGCGCGCCGCGAAGTCCGCCAAGATCGCGGCGAGGAAGGCGGCAAAGGAAGCCGCCAAGGAAGCGGCAAGGCAGACGCCGAAGAAACCCGCCAAGCCGCGTCGCTCTTGGTCGCTGTTCAAACGCCGCCGCGAGCGCGCGCCGACGGAGAGCCCCGAGACGACGATGACGGTGCTGGCCGCCGAGTCCGAGTTGATGGCCGCCCGTGCGGCGATGGCCGACGCGGCCTCCGCGCAAGGCTCCCCGAGCGTGATGCCGGATCAGCTGCCGAGCTTCATGCGCCAGGCCGAATCGGCACGCCGCTGGGGTCGTCCCGGCGTGCGCCTCGCCCTGGGCGCCGCGACCACGGTGCTGGCGCTGGGGCTGATGGGTCAGCTGCTGTGGCACGCACGCGAAGCGATCGCCGCGCAGTACCCGGAGGCGAAGCCGATGCTCGTCTCCGTCGCGCAGGCGATGGGTCAGGAGATCAAGCCCTGGCAGCACATCGAGGCGCTCAGCGTGGAGAGCAGCAGTCTCAATCCCGCCGGCGCCGGCAACCACTACCGCTTCAGCATCAGCCTGCGCAATCGCAGCAACTGGGAAGTCGCGCAGCCGTGGGTGGACCTGAGCCTGACCGACGCGAGCGGTGTGCTCGTCGTGCGTCGCATGCTGTCGCCGACGGACATGCAGGCCGGTCGCACGGCATTGCCCGCGGGGACCGATCAGCAGCTGCAGGTGGTCTTCGACAGCGGCACGCAGAAGATCAGCGGCTACTCGGTCGAGCTGTTCTACCCGTAGCCCAAAAGAAAAAACCCGGCCTTGGCCGGGTTTGGAGAGGACCGGACCCGAAGGCCCGGTCATCGTTCAAGCTCAGGGCTTGTTGCCAGTCGGGAAGGGCCACGCGGCTTGGGGGCTCAGCGCGGTCTTCGCGGCCGGTGCCGGAGCAGCGGCAGGCTTGGCGGCAGGGGCAGCGGCAGGCTTGGCGGCAGCCTTCTTCGGCGCAGCAGCCTTCTTGGCGGCCGGCTTCGCAGCGGGCTTGGCAGCAGGCTTCGCAGCGGCAGCAGCCTTGGGGGCAGCCTTCTTCGGAGCAGCGGCCTTCTTCGCCGGCGCAGCAGCCTTCTTGGCGGCAGGCTTCGCAGCGGGCTTCGCAGCCTTGGCGGTGGCCTTGACCGGCGGCTTCTTGGCGGCGGAGACCTTCTTGGCCGGTGCAGCCTTCTTGGCGGCAGCCACCTTCTTCGCCGGTGCAGCCTTCTTCACTGCAACCTTCTTCGCCGGCGCTGCCTTCTTCGCAGCAGCAGCCTTCTTCGGAGCCGCGGCCTTCTTCGCCGGCGCTGCCTTCTTCGCAGCGACCTTCTTCGCCGGCGCAGCAGCCTTCTTGGCCGGAGCGGCCTTCTTGGCGGCCGGAGCCTTCTTCGCCGGGGCTGCCTTCTTCGCGGCCGGAGCCTTCTTCGCAGC
The DNA here is from genome assembly GCF_036486225.1 of Roseateles sp. Taxonomy (GTDB): domain Bacteria; phylum Pseudomonadota; class Gammaproteobacteria; order Burkholderiales; family Burkholderiaceae_C; genus Roseateles. The sequence continues at coordinate 1,974 of NZ_DASVNZ010000114.1, forward strand.
AGCCTTCTTCGCGGCCGGAGCCGCCTTCTTGGCCGGAGCGGCCTTCTTCGCAGTTGCCATTTCAGTTCTCCTTGATCAAGTGGAAATAGCCCTGCCCGTCATCAACCGGTTGATGCCGGTGCAGGTATTCACCGCCCACGACGCGCGGGAGTTGCGCTCCGCGGTGCGGTGAATCGGGGTGCGATGCGCTTGAGCCGCTTCTGCGTCGGTCTCAGGGTGCATCGCCAATCTTGATCTCTTCTTCAACAAACAATGCTCGAGGGTCGCTCCGCACCGGGACTCAGTCCCAGGACAGGGCGCCGCCCGATTGGTATTCGATCACTCTCGTCTCGAAGAAGTTGCGTTCCTTCTTCAGGTCGATCATTTCGCTCATCCACGGGAACGGGTTCTCTTCGTTCGGGAAGAGCGGTTCCAGGCCGATCTGCGTCGCACGGCGGTTCGCGATGTAGCGCAGGTAGCCCTTGAACATGGCCGCGTTCAGACCCAGCACGCCGCGCGGCATGGTGTCCTCGGCGTAGCGGTACTCGAGCTCCACGGCCTTCTGGAACAGCGCCTTGATCTCCGCGCGGAATTCAGGCGTCCACAGGTGCGGGTTCTCGAGCTTGATCTGGTTGATCAGGTCGATGCCGAAGTTGCAGTGCATCGACTCGTCGCGCAGGATGTACTGGTACTGCTCGGCCGCGCCGGTCATCTTGTTCTGGCGACCCAGCGCCAGGATCTGCGTGAAGCCGACGTAGAAGAACAGGCCTTCCATCAGGCAGGCGAAGACGATCAGCGACTTCAGCAGCGTCTGGTCGTTCTCGGGCGTGCCGGTGACGAAGTTCGGATCCATGATCGCGTCGATGAACGGGATCAGGAATTCGTCCTTGTCGCGGATCGACTTCACCTCGTGATAGGCGTTGAAGATCTCGCTCTCGTCCAGGCCCAGCGACTCGACGATGTACTGGTAGGCGTGCGTGTGGATCGCTTCCTCGAAGGCCTGGCGCAGCAGGAACTGGCGGGCCTCGGGCGCCGTGATGTGGCGGTAGGTGCCCAGCACGATGTTGTTGGCGGCCAGCGAATCGGCGGTGACGAAGAAGCCGAGATTGCGCTTGATCAGGCGGCGCTCGTCGTCGGTCAGACCGTTCGGGTCCTTCCACAACGCGATGTCGCGCGACATGTTCACTTCCTGCGGCATCCAGTGGTTGGCGCAGGTGGCGAGGTACTTCTCCCACGCCCACTTGTACTTGAACGGCACCAGCTGGTTGACGTCGGTCTGGCCGTTGATGATGCGCTTGTCGGCGACGTTGACGCGACGCTCGACGGCATCGGCGACGGGAGCCGCGGAGGACGACGCAGAAGAGGACACCGAGCCAGCCGCGGCGGTGGCGGCATCACGCGCGACGGCGGGCGTCGCTGCGTTGATCGATGCGCCCGACTGCGGCGCGTTGCTCGAGGATTTACGGTCTTCTTCCCAAACCAGCATGGTGGTCTTCCTATGGTCGCGGATTATCGGAGTGTTGTGTTCAAACACAAAGGACTTCTTGACTTTGACGCCGCTTCGCTGTTGCTGGTCCGCATCGCATTTGCTGCGTGGGACCGTGTGCTGCGCGCCTCTTGATGAGCGCGGCGGGGCGTCGTTTCAAGCGTTCATCGATCGCTTGCAAGCGTCGCGGAGAAAACCGCCGATCGCCGCAAACATCGATGAACACTCGCATCGCGAGCGTCGGAGGTGTCGGCGCTGGACGCCGACACCTCCTGTTTCGATTACTGGCAGGCCTCGCAACCGGGGTCGTCGATCGCGCAGAACGTGACGTCGGTGGCCGGTGTCGCATTGCCGAGATCCGGTGCCGTCGATGCAGCGATCGGAGCGACGGAAATCGGCGCGACCGCGGTCGGCGCAGCGCTCAGACCACCACCACCGCTGCTCACCGAATTGAGCTGACCGGCGTTCTGCACCGTGCTCTTCTCGGCGTGCGTCGCACCCATCGTGCGGAGGTAGTAGGTGGTCTTCAGACCGCGCTGCCACGCCAGCTTGTAGGTGTCGTCCAGGCGCTTGCCCGACGCGCCGGCCATGTAGATGTTCAGGCTCTGCGCCTGGTCGATCCACTTCTGACGGCGCGCAGCGGCTTCCACCAGCCACACGGTGTCGACTTCGAACGCGGTCGCGTAGAGCTGCTTCAGTTCCTCAGGCACGCGGTCGATGCGGCGCAGCGAACCGTCGAAGTGCTTGAGGTCCATCACCATCACGTCGTCCCACAGGCCCAGCTTCTTGAGGTCGCGGACCAGGTGTTCGTTGACGACGGTGAACTCGCCCGACAGGTTGGACTTCACCGACAGGTTGCCGAAGCAGGGCTCGATCGACGCGTCGACGCCGATGATGTTGGAGATCGTCGCCGTCGGCGCGATCGCCACGCAGTTGCTGTTGCGCATGCCGTCGCGGGCGATCTTGGCGCGCAGCGCGTCCCAGTCCAGCGTCGACGAACGGTCCACGTCGACGTAGCCGCCGCGGGCTTCGGCCAGCAGGTCCAGCGAGTCGATCGGCAGGATGCCGCGGTCCCACAGCGAGCCGCGATAGCTGCTGTAGCGGCCACGCTCGGCGGCCAGCTCGGTCGAGGCCCAGTAGGCGTGGTAGCAGACGGCTTCCATCGAACGGTCGGCGAACTCGACGGCGGCGTCGGAGGCGTAGGGCACGCGCAGCTGATACAGCGCGTCCTGGAAGCCCATGATGCCCAGGCCCACCGGACGGTGGCGCAGGTTCGAGTCGCGTGCCTTCTTGACCGCGTAATAGTTGATGTCGATGACGTTGTCGAGCATGCGCATCGCCGTCGACACCGTCCGCTTCAGCTTCTCCTGGTCGATCTGGCCGTCCTTGACGTGCTGCGACAGGTTGACCGAGCCCAGGTTGCAGACCGCGATCTCGTTGTCGTTGGTGTTCAGCGTGATCTCGGTGCACAGGTTGGACGAGTGCACCACGCCCACGTGCTGCTGCGGGCTGCGGATGTTGCAGGCGTCCTTGAAGGTGATCCAGGGATGGCCGGTCTCGAACAGCATCGTCAGCATCTTGCGCCACAGGTCGCGGGCCGGCATGCGCTTGTAGAGCTTGAGCTCGCCACGGTCGACCTTGGCTTCGTACGCCTCATAAGCGGTCTGGAAGGCCTTGCCGAACAGGTCGTGCAGGTCCGGGCAGGTCGACGGGCTGAACAGCGTCCAGTCGCCGCCTTCGATGACGCGCTTCATGAACAGGTCGGGAATCCAGTTCGCCGTGTTCATGTCGTGGGTACGGCGGCGGTCGTCGCCGGTGTTCTTGCGCAGCTCGAGGAATTCCTCGATGTCCAGATGCCAGGTCTCCAGGTACGCGCAGACGGCGCCCTTGCGCTTGCCGCCCTGGTTCACGGCGACGGCCGTGTCGTTGACCACCTTCAGGAACGGAACGACGCCTTGCGACTTGCCGTTCGTGCCCTTGATGTGCGAACCCAGCGCGCGGACCGGGGTCCAGTCGTTGCCCAGGCCGCCGGCGAACTTCGACAGCAGCGCGTTTTCCTTCAGCGCCTCATAGATGCCGTCCAGGTCGTCGGCCACCGTCGTCAGGTAGCAGCTCGACAGCTGCGAGCGGCGCGTGCCGGCGTTGAACAGCGTCGGCGTGGAGCTCATGAAGTCGAAGGTCGACAGGACTTCGTAGAACTCGATGGCGCGCGCTTCGCGGTCGATCTCGCCCAGCGCGAGGCCCATCGCGACGCGCATGAAGAAGGCCTGCGGCAGTTCGATGCGGGTGCCGTCGACGTGCAGGAAGTAGCGGTCGAACAGCGTCTGCAGGCCCAGGTAGTCGAACTGCAGGTCGCGTTCGGCCTTCAGCGCGGCGCCCAGCTTGACCAGGTCGTACTGCTGCAGCTTCTCGTCCAGCAGTTCGGCCTGCACGCCCTTCTTGATGAAACCGGGGAAGTAGTCGGCGTACTTGGTGGCCATCTCGGCCTGCGTCGCTTCCTCGCCCAGGATCTCCTTGCGGATCGTGTGCATCAGCAGACGGGCCGTGGCGCGCGTGTAGCCGGGATCCTTCTCGATCAGCGTGCGGGCGGCCAGGATGGCGGCCTTGTAGACCTCGTCGATCGGCACGCCGTCGTACAGGTTGCGCTTGGTCTCGGCCAGGATCGGGTCCGGCTTGACGTCGGCGCCCAGGTTCTCGCAGCTCGACGCGATCAGCGCGGCCAGCTTGTTCAGGTCGAGCGGGACGCGCACGCCGTTCTCGGTCACCGAGATGCCGGACTCCAGCACGGCAGCCTGCTGCTGCTCACCCTGGCGGGCACGCTCCTGCGTGCGGCGCTCGCGGTACAGCACGTAGGCGCGCGCCACTTCATGGTGGCCGCCGCGCATCAGCGCCAGCTCGACGTGGTCCTGCACGTCCTCGATGTGGAAGGTGCCGCCGGCCGGGCGCGAACGCAGCAGGCCGCGGGTCACGGAGTCGGTCAGCGCGTCGACGGTCTCGCGCACGCTCGCGGAGGCGGCGCCGCTGGTGCCGTGCACCGCGAGGAACGCCTTCATCATCGCCACCGCCACTTTGCTCGGCTCGAAATGCACCACCGCGCCGTTGCGGCGGATGATCTGATGCTGCGGGAAGCTGGCCGAAGCGGCGGCGGACTCGCGGGGAGCCTGCGCCAGGCCCGTTTCAGCGGTCGGTGTGGCGGCGACTGTCTGCATGGGTTCCTCGTTCTGGTCTGGAAACAAAAAAAGCTGCGCCCGGCCCGGCTTTTCCGAAGGGCCAAACGATCAGGGGGTCAGGTGGTGTTCGCGATGCTGAAGATGCGCCTGGACTTGATGATTCCGCGCCGCCGGCTGGGGGGCCGGCACTGCGGACAAGACTTCTGATGGAGCATTCATCGCCGTGTTTGCGAAGTCAGCAGGATAGCATGCAAAACACTATATCTAGTGGTCACTGGACCTTCAAGGAACTAGCGGTAGCGTCCTCCCCGCTTGACGTCCGATACCCGCTGGGCTAGCCGGAAGACCTGACCCCGCACATCCCCGATGGATTCGCGCATCGTGTCCGGAGCGCCAGGATCCACGCGGGCTGGCGGACCGAATGCGCTGCGAACGCCCATGGTTGCTGCGCTTGCGACGATGGCAATCCGATGACGACTTCGCAGGGTGTCCCCAGGGGGTAGGACAAGTCCGGATGAGGACCTTCCCCTAGCCGCCACCGGCGGTGGGGTCATGGTCGCAATGCGCGCATTTCAAGGTCGGAGGGCGCACGTTCAGGACTGCCCGATTGCGGGGGAAGGGTCGAAGTGCTGCGGCGCTCTGACTCCCTCTCCCGCTTGCGGGAGAGGGTGGGGTGAGGGCCAGCGGCGGGGGCATGCGGGGAGGCCAAGCGCGGGCTCTCCACGATGCATGAGGGCTCCCTCCAGGACCCTCAAGCATCATTCCGGCCCCACCAGCACTCGCTGCCCGAGGGCCTTGGGAATTCGATTGAGGTCAGGCCTCGTCGCCGCCGATGGAGATCGCCAGGCGGGCCATGCGGTAACGCATCTGGCGCAGCGACAGACCCAGGCTGGCGCCGGCCGCCGTGCGGTTGTTGCGATGCCGTTCGAGGGCACGCAGCAGGATCTGCTTCTCGACCTCGTCCAGGTAGACGGCCAGGTCGGAGGGCAGCGGCGCGCCGTGGCCAGCCTCGGCGGGCAGCGCGGCGGCCAGCGACGCATCGGTCCCGCCGAAGGCGGTGTCGGTCGGCGCGTCGTCCAGGCCCAGGACGCTGTCGGGCAGCCCGAGGTCGGCCAGGTCGATCCCGTCGCCGCTGGACAGCGCCAGCGCCCGATGCAGCAGGTTCTCGAGCTCGCGCACGTTGCCGGGGAAGCTGTAGCGCGACAAGGTCGCCAGGGCGGCAGACGTCAGCGCGGGCACCGGCTCCACGCCGGCGTCGGCGGCGATGCGCAGCAGGATCCGGGCACTGATGGGCGCCAGGTCCTCCATGCGCTCACGCAGCGGCGGCACGCGGATCTGGATGACGTTGAGCCGGTAATACAAGTCCTGCCGGAAACGGCCGCCGGCGACCTCCGCCGTCAGGTCCTTGTGCGTGGCGCTGAGCAGGCGCACGTTGACGGGGATCTCCGACACCGCGCCGACCGGGCGCACCGAGCGCTCCTGCAGCGCGCGCAGCAGCTTGGACTGCATCGCGATCGGCAGGTCGCCGATCTCGTCGAGGAACAGGGTGCCGCCCTGCGCGGCCTGGAAGAAGCCCTCGCGATCCTCGCTCGCGCCGGTGAACGCGCCCTTGCGATAACCGAAGAATTCGGCCTCCAGCAGCTGCTCCGGGATCGCGCCGCAGTTCACCGCGATGAACGGGTGCGGGCGACGCGCGCTGACATCGTGGATCGCGCGCGCGACCAGTTCCTTGCCGGTGCCGGACTCGCCGTTGATCAGCACCGGCGCCATGCTGCGCGCGACCTTCTCGATCAGTTCGCGCACCTGACGCATCGGGGCCGAATCGCCGACCAGCCGCGCCAGCGCCGACGTGGAACCGGTCAGCGGCGGCGCCGGGCGGGGCGCCTTGCGCCGTTCCGGCGTGCCGGGCCTGGGCGCATCCGCCGGGGGCAGCATGTCGAAAGTCGCCGGCGCGGTCGGCGCGAACCCGTCGTCTCCCGCTTCGGCGGCCAAGCCGCGCGTCTGTGCGGCGGGCGACCCGCTCATCGCCACACCCGTCGATGAACCCATCGCCACACTCGTCATCGTCCCCGGCGCCGCGGCCGGCGGGGCTGAGGAGAACGGCTTCGGCACCGGACCTTCGGCCTTGGACGCGCGTCCCAGCGCCGACGCGACCACCATGCGGAACTGGCGCAGGTCGACCGGCTTGGTCAGGTAGTCGTACGCGCCCGCCTTGAGGGCCTCGACGGCGTTCTCGGCCGAGCCGTAGGCCGTGATCACCAGCGCGCGCTCGCTGCGCCCCTGCTGCTCGAGCCAGCGCAGGATGTCCAGCCCGCTGCCGTCGGGCAGCCGCATGTCGGTGATCACCGCGTCGTAGCGGCGCGCGCCGAGCAACTCCAGCGCGTCCTCGACGGTGCCGGCGCTGTCCAGCGTGAAGCCTTCGCGCAGCAGCGTCATCTCGTAGAGGGTGCGCAGGTCGGGCTCGTCGTCGATGACCAGCAGGCGGGGATCAGCGCTCATGGAGTTCGGTATCGGGGAAATAGGAGTCGGGTCCCGCGGACGGGATCGAGGCCAGCAGGCCGGCCGGCGTCACCGGTCGCGGCAGCAGCACGCGGAATTCGTTGGCTTCGGCGTCCGGCGCGGCGCCGGCAGGGGCGGGATGGCGGTGGTAACTGATCCGGGCGCCGTAGCGTTCGCAAAGTTCGCGGCAAATGTACAGGCCGAGACCCGACCCGCGACTGCGCGTCGAGAAGAAGGGTTCGAACAGATGCCGCTCGACCTCGGGCGGGATCGCCTCGGCGCGACTGAACACCGACAGACGCACCCACTCGTCCGACTCGGCCAGCTGCACGCGCAAGGCGCCGGGCCCGGGCCGCGCGTGCCGCAGGCCGTTGTCCAGCAGGTTGATCAGCACGCGGCGCAGATGCTCGGGCTCGAAGCTCACCAGCAATCCGTCGCGCCAGACCTCGATGCGCAGCGGGCTCGCGTCGCCCTCGGGCAGACGCTGCGTCGTGGCCCAGTCGGCGCAGTACTCGCGCACCAGCGGCGCGATCGCGAGCGTCAGCGACACGGGCGCAATGCCCGGCGCGACCTCCATCACGTCGTCGACCAGGCGCTTGAGCCGCTCGACGTTGGACGTCACCATCCGCGTCAAGGGCTCCAGCCGCGGGTCGTCCGCGAGGTCCTCGGCCATCAGTGCGTTCGCCTGCGCGATCGCCGTGAGCGGATTGCGGATCTCGTGCGCGATGCCGGCCGAGACACGCCCCATCGCCGCCAGCTTCTCCTGGCGGTTGCGCGCCTCGAGCATCCGGTTGTCCTCGAGGAACAGCACGCAGAGGTCGTCGCCGTCCACCGGCCGCTGCGTGAAACGCATGCGCACGCGCAGCGAGCGCTGCTTGCCGCGGCCGAAGTCCAGCAGCAGGTCCCGGCCCGGTTCGGGCCACTGCTCGCCCCCGAATGCTTTCTCGATCGCGCGCAGCAAGGGTTTCCAGGCCGGCGTCGTGTCGAGCCGGAACGCACCCGAGCGCAGCGAGGCGCCCTCGGCCAGCAGCGCGCGCGCCGCCGGATTGGCGGTGCGCACCAGGCCGCGGCGGTCCGCGACGAGGACGCCCTCCTCCATCTCCTCGATGACCAGGCGGTTCAGGTCGGCCTGCTGGCGGGCGTACTCGAGGCTGCCACGCGCGGCGCGCTCCTCGCGCGCCAGCCGGGAGGCGATCTCGTTGGACAGCAGCGTGACGACGAACAGGCCGCAACCCAGCAGGCCGGCCTGGCTGATGCGCAACGCGCCGTCGCGCTCGCTCAGCACGGCCCAGCCGGACAGGGTCAGCAGCACCAGGCTCGGCAGCGCCGCGCAGCCCAGCGCCCGCAGGCGCGGCAGCAAGGCGCCGGCCATCAACGCGGGCATGAAGAACAAGGCGCCGTAAGGCCCGCCCGGGTCCTGCAGCTGCAGCGCCGTGAACAGGATCAGGTCGGCACCGATGCTGACCATGAACTGGCGCGCGCTCAGACCGGCGCGGTCCTTGGACGGGGCCTCGCCGCCGCCGAACCAGCGCGGCAGCAGCCATGCGAGCACCGTCTGCACGCCATAGACGAGCGCCAGCAGCGCGACCCAGCCCGTCGGCCGC
>NZ_DASVNZ010000147.1:0-12586 GCF_036486225.1 Roseateles sp.
GCGGGTCACCGACAGCAGCTGCTCCAGGTTCTGGGCCGCCGTCTGTTCCTGGTACAGCTGGTAGGCCTTGATGACGACGTCGATCTCGTCCATCTCGGCGACCTTGTTCAGGTACTCGTGGATGTTGAGGAACAGGCTGGCGTGGATGTTGGGCTGCCAGGTCATGAACCAGTCCGTCGAGAACGGCAGTTGGCCCTTGCTGGGGCTCTTGCCCGAGACTTCCTTGTACAGGCGCAGCAGACGCTCGTAGCTCAGGTCGGTTTCCGATTCCAGCACTTGCAGGCGCGCGCCCAGCTTGATCAACGTCACGGCGCGATCGATCTGCTTGGCTTCGGTCAGGATGGACTTGGTGCGCATGGGGTGCTCCGGTTGCTTTCGGATGTTCTCGGGCGGCAATTTCTCTGCCTGGGGCAGTTGCCTGGATCGACAGAATCAGGCGGCGGCTTCCTGATGGCGGCCGGCCATCAGGATGGAGGCATGCAGGCGGGACACGCTGTCGTTGGCGGCCGGCTTGCCGTGCGAGGTCAGCAGGCCCCACACCAGGTCGTCGTCCATGCGGAAGCGGCACAGCAGCGTGTTGCCGGACGCCATCTTCATCATCTGCGCCGGGCTCAGCGTGTTCAGCAGCGTTGCGGTCTCTTCCGAGATGCCCAGGCGGTACAGCGCTTGTTCGCGGTCGGCACGGATCAGGCTTTGAGCCAGCATCAGGTACGACAGGTTGGCTTCGCGGATCTCGGCAAGGATCTGGTCGCTGTTCATCGGGTGGCTCCTGGTGGGTTGCGTTGCTGCGATGGAATGAATTCTGAAGAAACCCCCGTTCTCGCAACATCAGGGTGGCGCCAGAGACAGGCTAGGGAGCGGGACGACCGCCTTGTCAGCCTGATTCCTACACGTTGACAGGCCCCAATGAGAAAACCGCCGGACCAGGCCCGCGGTTGCGGGCTCGGCGGCGGTTTTTCAGGGAGACAGCCTGTCAGGCCGTCCCGGCGACGACAGCGCGTCGGCCGTTCAGGCGGCTTGCAGACGCAGCAATTCGGAGTCGACGATCGCCATCAGTTCCGGCGAATCGCGACGCAGCATCTCGAGGGCCTGGCCTTCATTGAGGATGCTCAACACCTCGATCGCGGCCTTCACTTCCCCCAGGCCCGACAGCGCGAAGCCGAGGGTGTACAGGGACGGCGCGTGTTGCGGCGAGAGCTCGACCGCGCGATGTGCATAGAGCGCGGCGTCCTTCAGCTGACCCGCGGCCAGCAGCAGCGCGCCGACGTCGGACAGCAGATCGACGCTCATCGGCGCCATTTCCAGCGCGTTGTAGAGCAGCGCGACGCCGTCGCCGATGCGACCCTGCGCGGCCTGCGCGTAGGCGGCGTTGCGTGCCTGGGCCAGCAGGAGGCGGGCCTCGCCGGATCCCGGGCGGATCGTTCCGTGAAATTGTTCGTCGATCGACGCGTCGATCATCGACACGGCGGACCGTGCCTCGGTTTGCGCTTGCAGTGGCATAGATCTCTCCATGGTCGTTGGGACTCGTCGATCGAGTCCGGTCTCGTGCCGAGACCGGTCCCGGCGAAGGTGGCGGATGCGGCGATCCCGCTTGTCGGCATCGCCAGGAGGCACTTTAGGGTGGCACCCCCGTGATCGAGCACACGAAAAGCGCCGGCATTCCCCCTCAATCCCGCCGCATTCAGGCCGTAGATACCCCCATGTCCGTCGCCAGACCGACACCCGGGCACGAGTCCGGGTCGAAGTCAAACGACAAACAACGCGTTGCAAGACCTGCTTATCAACAGATCACAAGTCTTGACAAATTGCCCTCAAGTTCTATGTCGAGGGTCCCGATAACCAACTCAACGGGGCTGCTGAACGCAGCGACAGGCCAGCAAAGACAAGCAGTCTTGCTGGCAGGTCGAAGCAGGCAGGCGGCACGTGGTCCGGTTAGAAGGCCTGACGTTCTTGGCTTCCGATGAGGGGTGGGACGGCAACGGTTGACTAGCGTCGGACTGGGACCGAACCGGGAAATGGCCCGGGCGGTTCAGCAGGAGCATCCGAGATCCTCGGCCGGTTCGCCTCACGGCGGGTCGGAGGATCGGAGGACTCAGGCGCTCATGTGTGGTTCGGCGCTTTTGCCGGTATTTACGTATAGCTGTTAGGAGCAATCATGGCCCAAGTCATCAACACCAACCTGCTGTCGCTCAACGCTCAGCGCAACACCTCGACCAGCCAGAGCTCGCTGGCAGTCTCCATGCAGCGCCTGTCTTCGGGTCTGCGCGTCAACTCCGCCAAGGACGACGCCGCCGGCCTGGCGATCGCCGACCGCATGAACTCCCAAGTGCGCGGCATGAACGTCGCCCAGCGCAATGCCAACGACGGCATCTCCCTGTCGCAGACCGCTGAAGGCGCGCTGTCCAAGGTCGGTGACTCGCTGCAGCGCATGCGTGAACTGGCGGTGCAGGCTCGCAATGCCACGAACACGACGACCGACCTGGACTCGATCGGTCAGGAATATGCCCAGCTGGGCTCTGAAATCCAGCGCGTCCTGGGCGGCACGACCTTCAACGGCCGCGCCATCCTGGCTGACGCCGCCGGCACCCAGACCTTCCAGATCGGCGCCAACACGACGGCGAACGACTCGGTCGACGTGACGACGACCAACATGACCACGGACACGACCATCACCGGCGTGACCAACGGCGCGATCACCAACGCCTCGTCGACCACCGACCTGGCCACCGTGATCGACAACATCGACTCGGCGATCAAGACGGTCTCGGGCGAACGTTCGAAGCTGGGCGCCTCGCAGAACCGTTTCGACGCGATCGTGTCGAACCTGCAGATCTCGGTCGAGAACCAGACCGCGGCCCGCAGCCGGATCATGGATGCCGACTTCGCTTCGGAAACCGCCAACCTGAGCCGCGCGCAGATCCTGCAGCAGGCCGGCAACGCGATGATCGCGCAGGCCAACCAGGCTCCCCAGCAAGTGCTGGCCCTGCTGCGCTGATAGAAGGAAGAGGAGACCGCCGACGCTCACGCGTCAGCGGTCGCCAGGATCCTCGAAGGGGACGCGGTCCCCTTCTCTTTCCCCATCACGCTAGCGCTGCTGGCAGCAGTGGTGGTGAAAGAGAAGTCAACGAGCGAGGGTGGGGCCGGAATGGGGCTTGGGGTTCGCGGACGCGAGGCCCCATGCCCCGTGGAGAGCCCGCGCCAGGCCTGACGGAGTCGTCTTCCAGACAGCTCTACATCCGCTTCAGAGCGGCGCGCAGCAAATGCCCGCCCAGTGGCTCCCCGCCACTTCATCACGCCCGCAATGGGGCGTTACAAGCTTTCTTTTGAAGAAGGCCTCAAGTCCATTCCTGCGCGGCCCGATAACTGCATCAACGGGTCCGCATTCAACAGCTAGGGCCACGTGGTCCGGCTCAGTCGGACGATTATTCAACCGTCCGCCGAGACCGCAGAAGGTCTTTGAAATTTAAAGGAATGGATCATGGCTCAGATCATCAACACCAACCTGCAATCGCTCAACGCCCAGCGCAACCTGTCGTCCTCGCAGTCGTCGCTGTCGGTGTCGATGCAGCGCCTGTCTTCGGGGATGCGCGTCAACTCCGCCAAGGACGATGCCGCCGGTCTGGCGATCGCAGAGCGCATGAACGCCCAGGTCCGCGGCATGAACGTCGCGGTGCGCAACGCCAACGACGGCATCTCCCTGTCGCAGACCGCTGAAGGCGCGCTGTCCAAGGTGGGCGACTCGCTGCAGCGCATGCGGGAACTGGCGGTCCAGGCCCGCAACGCGACGAACACGACGTCCGATCTGGACTCGATCGGCAAGGAATACGCCCAGCTGGGTCAGGAAATCGGCCGCGTCATCGGCGGCACCACCTTCAACGGCAAGTCCATCCTGGGCGACGACGCCGGCACGCAGACCTTCCAGATCGGCGCCAACACCAGCGCCAACGACACGGTGGACGTTGTCACCAACAACATGACCAACGACGCCACGATCACTGCCGTCACCGGTGGCGTGATCGACAACGCCTCGACGCCCGACGCGCTGAAGACCGTGATCGACAACATCGACGCGGCCATCACCACGGTCAGCGGCCAGCGCGCCGTCCTGGGCGCCTCGCAGAACCGCTTCGACGCGATCATCTCCAACCTGCAGGTCTCGGTGGAGAACCAGACCGCCGCCCGCAGCCGCATCATGGACGCCGACTTCGCCGCGGAAACCGCCAACCTGAGCCGCGCGCAGATCCTGCAGCAGGCCGGCAACACGATGGTGGCGCAGGCCAACCAGCTCCCGCAGCAAGTGCTGTCGCTGCTGCGCAGCTGACCCCCTTCCACGGATAGTCTCCTCAAGCACCGGCCTTCGCGGCCGGGCCTCCCAAGGCTCCGCATCGTCCCTCCGGGACCGATGCGGGGCCTTCTTTTATTGGTTTGCTAATGGCGGGTTTTCCGCCCGTTAATCGGCCAATCGGCGTTGAAGCACGTTTCGCACAATGGGAACCATCGAGCAGGTAGTACCGCTCGACCACCGGTCCAACCGGCAGATCCAAACAATGACTGCGATGGCGCAGCGAGGATCCGCGGGTGAGGTCGGGAACCGACCCACCTAACCGGGATCGCAGCCAGGACAGGATCTCCGCAGGAGTGCATCAATGCCACAGACCATCAACACCAATATTGCCTCGCTGAACGCGCAACGCAATCTGAACTCGTCGCAGTCGTCGCTGGCGACGTCGATGCAGCGCCTGTCGTCGGGCCTGCGGGTGAACTCCGCGAAGGACGACGCCGCCGGCCTGGCGATCGCCGAACGCATGAACTCGCAAGCGCGTGGCATGACGGTGGCGATGCGCAATGCCAACGACGGCATCTCGCTGTCGCAGACCGCGGAAGGCGCGCTGGGCAAGGTCGCCGATTCGCTGCAGCGGATGCGCGAACTGGCGATCCAGGCCCGCAACGCGACCAACGCGGACAGCGACAAGGATTCGCTGGACAAGGAGTTCGGCGAGCTCGCCAAGGAAATCCAGCGCGTCACCGCGGGGACGACCTTCAACGGCAAGTACATCCTCGGTCAGGATGCGTCGACGCCGCAGACCTTCCAGGTCGGCCCGAACACGACGTCCAACGACGAGATCACCGTCACGACGCCGAACATGACGGAAGACACGACGATCACCAACGTCGCCGGCACGGACGCCAACGGCACCGGCCGGGCGGTCATCGACCGCACGGCCGACGCGGCGGCGATCGCCACCGTCGTGGCCAACATCGACACCGCGCTGGACACCGTCAACAGCCAGCGCGCCACGCTGGGTGCGACGCAGAACCGCTTCGACGCCGTGATCTCCAACCTGCAGGTGGCCTATGAGAACCAGACCGCCGCCCGCAGCCGGATCATGGACGCCGACTTCGCGGTCGAAACGTCCAACCTGAGCCGCGCGCAGATCCTGCAGCAGGCGGGCAACGCGATGGTCGCGCAAGCCAACCAGTTGCCGCAGCAGGTGCTGTCGCTGCTCAAGGGCTGATAGAAAAACGCAATCAGATCGCCCGGGCTCCGTCCTAAAGTCGGACCGCCATGGGCCGATATCCAGGACAGGGCCTCACGCGACACACGCGAGGCCCTGTCGCGCATGGGACTTCCGTGCAGGAAGCCGGGTCACGCTGACCAGGATCACAGGGAGTAACAACGATGGCATCCATCACTTCGGCCGGTCTGGGCAGCGGCCTGGACGTCGAGAGCATCGTCACGAAGCTGGTCTCGCTCGAGAAACAGCCGATCACCGATCTCCAGACGCGTACCGACACGATCAAGACGCAGATCTCCGAGTACGGCAAGATCAAGAGCGCCTTCAGCACGATGCGCGACGCGGCCGCGAAGCTGGCCAATCCGTCGACCTGGGCGGCGCTGACCGCCACGTCCTCCGACACCTCGATGGCGACCGTCATCGCCGGCGCCGGTTCGGGCGCGGGCTCCTACGCGCTGAGCGTGACCAACCTGGCCTCGCCGCAATCGCTGTCGAGCAAGGCCTTCGCGACGAACTCGACCGTCGGCTCGGGGTCGATGACCATCGAGCTGGGCCAGTGGAGCTCGGACAACTCGACCTTCACCGGCAAGAACGGCGCGTCGCCGGTGAGCGTCTCCATCTCTGCCACCGACACGCTGTCCAACATCCGCGACAAGATCAATGGCTCGGGCGCCGGCGTGCTCGCTTCGGTCGTCACCGACGCCAACGGCCAGCGTCTGGTGATCCGCTCCAAGGACACCGGCGAAGCGAACGGCTTCCGCATCACCACCGCCGACGACGATGGCAACGGCTCGGACGCCAGCGGCCTGTCCGCGCTGGCCTATGACCCGACGTCCTCGGTCACGTCGATGACGCAGAACACCGCGGCCAAAAACGCCAACCTGACGGTCAATGGCCTGGCGATCAGTTCCGCCACCAACAACATCGAAGGCGCCGTCGACGGCCTGACGATCAACCTGCTCAAGGGCGGCACCAAGGACCCGGCGGATTCCACCGGCGCGACCATCATTCCCGCGCAGTCCACGATCACCGTCGGCCAGGACAAGGACAGCGTCAAGAAGGCGATCAACGACTTCGTCACGTCGTACAACAGCCTGATGACGCTGATGCGCAACGACACCAAGTACGACGACACGAACAAGACCGCCGGCACGCTGCAAGGCGACAGCACTGCGGTCGGCCTGCAGAGCCAGCTGCGCAACATCACGGCGTCGGGCAGCACGCTGGGCGGCCAGTTCGGCCGGCTGTCGGACATCGGCATCGACGTCGGCGCCGACGGCACGATGAAGGTCAACGACACCAAGCTGACCAGCGCGCTCGGCAGCATGGGCGACCTGAAGAACCTCTTCATGGGCGTGGACAGCAGCGACCCGAACAACAATGGCATGGCCACGCGGTGGCGCTCCTTTGCCGACCAGGTGACCGGCTTCGACGGTTCGATCACGACCCGGACCACCGGCCTGCAGTCGCGCGTGACGGCCAACGGCAAGCGCGTCGACGAGCTCAACGACCGCGCCGACGCCTATGAAAAGCGCCTGCGCGCGCAGTACACGGCACTGGACACGCAGATGGCCAAGCTCAACGACCTGCAGAGCTACGTCAACAAGATCACCAGCATGATCAGCAGCGCCTGACACCGGGCTCGCGGTCGCGGTCGGAACAAGACCGTCGCCGCCGCCCTTCTCCGGCGCTTCGAAAAGAGCAGCGACAAGCCTCCTCACGGAGGCTTTTCCTTTTCTTCACGCAGGCAAAATTTCGAGACAAATTCGACACAGGGGAGGCTCAAGTTGGGCAGGCGGGGGCCGAAAACTGATTCAAGCACTTCAGCACATCGCAGCGACAAATCATGTACGGCAACTCCTCCCCCTTCGCCTCCCACGGTCAGCGCGCCAGCAGCATGTACAACCGCGTCGGCGTGGAAACGGACGTGATGACGGCTTCGCCGCACCGCCTCGTGAGCCTGCTGCTGGACGGCGCCTTCGATTCGATGACGCAAGCCATCGGCGCGATCCGCTCCGGCAATGTCGAAGTGAAGAACCGCAGCCTGAGCCGCGCGGTCCGCATCCTGGACGAAGGCCTGAAAGCGGCCCTGAACCTGGAGTCGGGCGAGCTGGCCCTGGACCTGCGTGACCTGTATGCCTACATCTGCACCCGGCTCACCTATGCCAACCTTCGCAGCGACGACGTCGCCGTCGAGGAATGCGTGAAGCTGCTGCAACCGATCAAGGAAGCCTGGGCCAGCATCGCCCCGGCCACCGCCGACCAACGCGCCGCGGCCTGAGCCCCGGAACCACCCTTCAGCCTGACGACTTGAGAAGTTTCATGTCCAAGTACACCGCCAAGCCCCAGACCTCCGTCGCCCACGCCGCCCCGACTCCGGACCGCCTCATGAGCACCCAACTGTTGAGCTACTACGAAGCCATCGAACAAGCCAGCGCCGACATGCTGAGCGCCGCCCGCTCGGGCAACTGGGACGAAGTGGTGAAGCTCGAAGGCGCCTGCGTGCTGCTGATCTCGCAGCTCAAGCATGCGGCGTCCAGCCAGAACCTGGGTCCGGACGAGGCGCAGCTGAAGACGCGCATCATGCAGCGCATCCTGGTCAACGACGCCGAGATCCGCCACCTGGCCGAGCCGTGGCTGGAAGACCTGGACCAGCTGATGAAGGGCAAGTCCAAGACGGTCCACTGATCAGCCCGCTGATCGGCTCCTCGTCCGACCGCCCCGCGAGTCGAGACTTCGGTCACGCGACCGGGCCTCGGACTCACGACAGCGCCGCGACCGGCCCCTTGAACGGATGGGGTTGGCGCGGCGTTTGCCTTGGGGATGCGAGAGAATTTTCCCGATGAACCCTGCCGGATGCTGGCCTTGAGCGACCTGAAGCTATCCCCTAGCCCCCCCGACGCCGCGGACACCGATTTCCGGATGGACGCGCCCGGCGAGATCATGAACTGGCTGCGCGAACTGCTGCAGTCGCAGGCGCGCATCCAGCTGTCGACGCCGGACGGCGAAGCCATCCACACCGTGCTGCGGGCGCTGGACACGCCGCACGGGATGCTGACGATGGAAGCGCCGCAAGTCGGCGACACGCTCGCGCCGGTGCTGGCCAGCGATGAACTGGTGGCCACCGCGTTCCTGGACAAGATCAAGCTGCAGTTCGACGTCTCGGGCCTGGTGGCCATCCGCGGCGACGGTGCCGAGGTGCTGCGGTCCCCGGTTCCGTTGCGGCTGTACCGCTTCCAGCGGCGGCAGGCCTACCGGGTCGCGTCCGCCGGACAGCTCTACCCGGCGCTGAAGCTGGCCGACCCGTCCTTCCCTCGCATGCGCGTGATGAACGTGAGCGCCGGCGGCATCGCGCTGCAATGGCCGGCGAACGTCGTCCCCGCTCCGCAAGCGGGCGAGGAGATCAGCGGCACGCTGGAGCTCGAGCGCGAAGTCAGTTTCTCCACGCTGCTCAGGATCCAGCACATGTCCGAGAGCGAACACGGCGCGCCGCGCCATGCCGGCTGCGCGTTCGTTTCTTTGGCGCCGACGGCTGCCCGCGCCCTGCAGATCTTCATCGACCAGGCACAGAAGCGCGAACGGCTGATGCGCCGCAGCCTCTGATTCATCGCCCCCAGAATGAACAAAGCCGCCCGTGAGGCGGCTTTTCCGTTCGTGCATCGGATGTCTGGAAGCGCCTCCGGCCCGCCTCAGACCTGCATGTTCATGATTTCCGAATAGGCGGACACGAGCCGGTTGCGCACCTGCAGCGTCGCCTGGAAGCCGATCTGCGCCTTCTGCATGGCGACCATGGTCTCTTCGAGGCTGACGGTGGGGTTGTCCAGCTGAACCTCCCGCTGCAGCCGCGACGCCTCGTTCTGCTGCGTGCTGACGGACTTCAACGCCGAGCTCATCGCATCCGCGAAGCTCGTGCCACCCGACGCGGCCTTGGCCACCGGCTGACCTTGTGGGGTCAGGCCGGCGCGTGCCACCGCGTTGGCGAAGTCGAAGGGTTTGAGTTTCAGGTCCACGGAACGCATCGTACGGATCCGCGTGCCGGCCATAGCTCCGAACTGGGGGGCCTTCTTCGGCCTGTTCCTACCATTCTTGAGGGCCTGCATCGAAATAATCCAGTCCTGTGTCGAGGCGTCCGCCTGGGCACCCCGTTCGACACCAGCCGTACCACGACCACCCCATGGACAACGCCCTGAGCAGCCCCGCCGCCGGACTCCCCGAGGTGCAGCAGACCGCCAAACCGGCCGGCCTGCCCGCCCGTCTGGCGGCGATGCCCACCAAGAGCAAGATGATGCTGGGCGGCGGCGTGGCCGCGCTGCTGGCGGTCATCGTGGCGATGTCGATGATGACGGCCAAGCCGGACTACCGGCCGCTGTTCTCCGGCCTGTCCGACAAGGACGGCGGCGCCGTCATCGCGCAGCTGTCGCAGATGAACGTGCCCTACCGCAACGACCCGGGCGGCGTCATCATGGTGCCCGCCAACCAGGTCTACGACCTGCGCATGAAGCTGGCGTCGGCCGGCCTGCCCAAGGGCGGCGTCGTCGGTTTCGAGCTGATGGACAAGCAGTCCATCGGCCAGACCGCCTTCAACGAACGGCTGAACTTCCAGCGCGCGCTCGAAGGCGAGCTCACCCGCACCATCACCGCCATGGCCGACGTCGCCGACGCGCGCGTCCACCTGGCCATGCCGCAGCAGAACGGCTTCTTCCGCGAACAGCAGAAGCCCAGCGCCTCCGTCATGCTGACGCTGCGCGGCGGCCGCACGCTGGACCGCGCACAGATCGCCGGCATCGTCCATCTGGTGTCCTCGTCGGTGCCGGAATTGAATCCCAAGGCCGTCAGCGTGCTCGACAGCACCGGCGCCCTGCTCTCCCAGAATCCGGATGGCAACGCCATTGGCCTGGACAGCCAGCAGCTGCAGTACAAGCAGCAGATCGAAGCCAATCTGAACAAGCGGGTCGCCGAACTGCTCGAGCCGGTCGTCGGCCGCGACAACCTGCGCTCGACGGTCACCGCCGACGTCGACTTCAGCCAGGTCGAATCGACCGCCGAGGAATACAAGCCCAACCAGGGTCCGAACACGCAGAGCAGCGTGCGTCGCCTGACCTCCGAAGAACAATCCGGCGGCAGCGCCGGCGTGCCCACCGGCGTGCCCGGCGCGACCACCAACCAGGTGCCGCCGCAGGCCGCTGCGCCGATCAACGGCCAGGCCCAGCAGCTGCAGCCGGCCGGCCAGTCCGGCGGCACGCAGAACCTGCGCCGCAACAACGACACGCAGTTCGAGCTCGACCGCACCGTGCGCGTCACCCGCAACGCGATCGGCCAGATCCGTCGCCTGAACGCCGCCGTCGTGGTCAACCAGAAGACCGTCACCGACAAGAATGGCAAGACGTCCAGCCAGCCGCTGTCCGACACCGAGATCCAGAAGCTGGACTCGCTGGTCAAGGAGGCGCTGGGCTTCTCGCAGGAGCGCGGCGATTCGATCAAGGTCATCAGCACCCCGTTCGTGTCCGACAAGATCGAGAACGCCGACGTGCCGCTGTGGCAGCAGCCCTGGCTGCGCGACGTCGCCCGCGACTTCGCCGTGCCCGCCGCCCTGGTGCTGGTCGCGCTGATCGCCGTGTTCGGGCTGGTTCGCCCTGCTCTCAAGGCGGCTTTCCCGCCGCCGGCCGAACAGAAGGACGACACTGCCAGCAACAACGCGCTCAGCGTGGTCGAGGACGAACAGCTGGCGCTCGGCGGCCCGCGCGGTCCCGGCGGCCTGCCGGCCCTGGAGGCGCCGGTCTCCAACGACAAGCTGGAACGCGCCCGCCTGCTGGCCAAGGAGAACCCGATCGCGGTGGCCAACATCATGCGCGCCTGGGTCAACGGCGAGGAGCTGGAAACGGCCGCGCCCGCCGGCGGCCGCCGCTGAGCCCCGACGACCGAGCAGCCCACCTGGACCGATAACGAGACACCACCATGGACGACAAAGGCGTAGAAGACGCAGCCATCCTGCTGATGTCGCTGGGCGAGGAGGAAGCCTCCGAGGTCTTCAAGCACCTCGCGCCCAAGGAAGTGCAGAAGCTCGGCGAGACCATCGCCAAGATGAAGGTCGTGCCGCGCGAGCGTGTCGAGCGCGTGCTCGACAAGTTCGACCTGGTCGCCGAGACCCAGAGCACCCTGGTCAGCGACACCGACGAATACGTCCGCTCCGTGCTGCGCAAGGCGCTGGGCGAGGACAAGGCCAACCTGCTGCTGGACCGGATCCTGCAGGGCTCGGACGTCTCCTCGATCGAATCGCTGAAGTGGATGGACCCGGGCTCGGTCGCGGAACTGCTGCGCAACGAGCACCCGCAGATCGTCGCCGCCATCCTGTCGCACCTGGACTTCGACCAGAGCAGTTCGGTGCTGCGCGTCTTCACCGAGCGCCAGCGCAATGAGGTGCTGATCCGCATCGCCACGCTGGACGGCATCCAGCCGATGGCGCTGAAGGACCTCAACGAGGTCATGGGCCAGATCCTGGCCGGCGGCGAGCGGATGAAGAAGTCCAACCTGGGCGGCGTCAAGACCGCGGCCGAGATCATCAACATGATGGGCACCAGCGTCGAGGCCTCGGTGCCGGACTACATCCGCGAGGCCGACTCGGACCTGGCGCAGAAGATCATGGACAACATGTTCACGTTCGACGACGTGGACAAGATCGACGACCGCGGCATCCAGGCCATCCTCAAGGAAGTGCAGTCCGAGTCGCTCATCGTCGCGCTCAAGGGCGCCGGCCCGGAGCTGCGCGAGAAGATCTTCCGCAACATGTCCTCCCGCGCCGCCGAGACGCTGCGCGAAGACCTGGATTCGCGCGGCCCGGTCCGCCTGTCCGAGGTCGAGGCCGAGCAGAAGGTAATCCTCAAGGTCGTCCGTCGCCTCGTCGACGAGGGCCAGATCGTGCTCGCCGGCGGCGGCGACGACCAGTTCCTGTAATACGCTGGTCGCTTCTTCCGCCGACGGACACCCGCCACGATGGTCACCCGCCCTCCCCGCCAAGTTCCGCCCCCGCCGCGCGCCGACGGCGATCAGCAGCGCGGCAATACGTATGGCCG
>NZ_DASVNZ010000167.1:0-15512 GCF_036486225.1 Roseateles sp.
GGCCTTCGAGGCGCGCGCTGAGCGCGGCGTCATCGGTGGCATCCAGCTCGGCGCGCTCCAGCGCGCGATCCCACGCGGCGCGCAGCTTCTCGAGCTTGTCCAGCGTCGGTGACAGCAGCGTCAGACGCAGGCCGCCGGGCAGCTCGCGCACCGGCAGCGGACCGATGGCCGGAACGAAGATCGGCGCGCCCTGGAAGGCCGCGTTCCACTGCCGGTCCTCGATGCGGACGCTGATCATCGCGCCCTGCAGCGCGCTGCGCTGGGCGTTCACCTCCGCGCCCGTCGCGGGGGGCGCGCCGGGGCGCGGCGGCGGCGGCTCCTTCAGCGGCTGCGCGATGTGCGGCCAGCCGTTGAACCAGATGTCGCGGAAGGTCGCCAGCTCGCGGTGGTTCAGCAGCTTGAGGCAGCCCTCGATGTGATCGCCGTCAACATGCGTGATCACGAGCAGCTCCAGCTCGCGCTGGTCCTCGGGCAGCGCGGCCAGCCGCTGCGACAGCGCGCCGTACGCGCCGATCGGACCGCCGTCGATCAGCACGCGATGCGGACGCGCGTCGTCGCCGTATTCGAGCAGCAGGCAGTCGCCGTGACGTGCCGGCAGCAGTTCGATGCGGAAGATGTCAGCCATGGCGCGGCGTCCGGTGGCGGCTTGCGTTGAGCGACCTCAGTTCAGCGCGTGTTTCGGATAAGGCCACGCCGCGGACTGGCGTCGCAGCGCCACCTGCGGCGCGCGCGATCTCACCGCGGCGTCGCTGACCGCGTAGCCCCAGTTGATCAGCTCGCACTGCTCCTGCTCCTTGAAGCGGTCGAGCCGGGTGCGGATCGCCGCGAGATCGGCCACGCGCGCCGGGTCGACGGGAAGGCCGGCCTCCTCGATCGCCGGGTAGTCTGCGATGTCGGTGTCGATGGCCCAGAACGCGCCCTTCGCGTCGCCGCGCGCATAGGCCGAGATCAGCATGCGCTTGCGCAGCGCCAGCGCCTGGTTCAGGCCGATGTCCATCGTGCGCATGAGCTGGCGCGGCGCCATCGTGCCGATGCCGGCATCGATGTCGAAGGGCTTGCCCGCGTCGCTGACCAGCACCGTCTCGTAGCGGCCCCAGACGGTCTCCAGCCCCAGGTTGTCGTAGACCCCGCCGTCGGCCAGCATCAGGCGGCGGCGGTAGTCGATCTGGTCATAGAGATCGGCGCCGTCGACCTGGGTGAAGTCCTCGGGCCGAACGTCCAGCTCGATCGGTGCCAGCACCGGCGGGAACGCGCTGGAACAGGCCACCGCCGTGGCCACGTCGAAGCGCGGCTTCGGGATCAGGCCGATGCGGTAGTCCCCGGCGTAGGGCTTGGAGAAGCGGAAGCTGACGCCGGTCGCGTAGTTGGTCGCGTTGAAGACGAAGCGCGGATCGTCCGGCAGCGACTGCAGCGACACGTGGAGGCCCAGGCGCTTGCGGTACTCGTCGGCGACGGCGTCTCCGGCGGAGCGGAAGGGGTTGAACGCGCCCGACAGGACCGAGGCGACATCGATGTTGCGCGCGCAGAACTCGCGCAGCGGGGCGACGACCTCGGCCTCGAAATGCGCGGAGCGGCCGTCTTCGCCGAACGCGAGCCGCGGCCAGCGCACGGCCAGCAGCCCTGAGGCGATCGAGCCGCCCGACACGCTGGAGATGCGGGCCAGCTTGCCCAGCACGCCGAGCTCGTTGAGCCGCCACAGCACGCCGACGTGGAACAGCACGGCTCGGAAGCCTCCGCCCGAGAGGGCGAGTGCGATGCCACTGGTGCGCGTGTCTTTGTCGAAGGGCATCGCGGTCTCCCGCTGTGAGGAATGCCGAGCCTAGGCCTCGGTGCAACGGGTGGCAATCTGCGAAGTTGGGGGTGTCGTCCCGGATGCCGCATGGACACGGGACAGGCGGCGGCGCAGGCGGTCGGTGACCGGCATGCCGAAGATTTCAATCTTGTAATGAAGCTGTGCGTCTGGCGTGGGAGCCCGGTTCCTACAGTTCATCCCAAGCAGTCGGCACAGGGCCGCTGCGGATCTCCTCACCAGCCAGGACGCCGACGGCGGCGCCCGCTCCACGCGAAAGAGCCTCATGAACCGCAAGACCTTCCTCGGCCAGCTGATGGCCACCGCCTTCGTCGCCACCGCGTCCTTCGGCGTCGCGCACGCCGAGACCGACGCCGCGCCGTCCGCCCCGCAAGCGGCGGCCGCGACCGTCAAGTCCGCGCCGGTCGCGGTCCACAACGTCGTGCTGGTGCATGGCCTGTACGCCGACGGTTCCAGCTGGGGCAAGGTGATCCCGCTGCTGCAGGCCAAGGGCCTGCACGTGACTTCGGTGCAGAACCCGCTGACCAGCCTGCAGGACGACGCCGACGCCGTGAAGCGCGCGCTCGCGCAGCAGGACGGTCCGACGCTGCTGGTCGGCCACTCCTACGCCGGCATGGTGATCAGCGAGGCCGGCGCCGACCCCAAGGTCAGCGGACTGGTCTACATCGCGGCGCGCGCGCCGGACGCTGGCGAGGACTATCCCGCGCTGACCCGCAAGTTCCCGGCCGCGCCCGCGGGCGCGGGCCTGAAGTGGAACGGCGACTGGGGCAGCCTGTCGCAGGACGCGTTCCTGAAGGACTTCGCCGGCGACCTGCCGTCCGCCGAGGCGCTCAGCTACTTCGCCGTGCAGCAGCCCTTCGCCCGCGCCGTGGCCAGCGGCAAGACGACCACCGCCGCGTGGCGCATCAAGCCGAGCTGGTACGCCGTGTCGACGCAGGACCGGACCATCAACCCCGAGCTGCAACGCTTCCTGGCGCAGCGCATGGGCGCCGCGACGATCGAGCTGAACGCCAGCCACGTCTCGCTGCTGTCGCAGCCGCAGGCGGTCGCCGACCTGATCGTCAAGGCCGCGCAGGGCCAGCGCTGAGTTGCTGCCGATAATCCGCCCCGTGATGCCCGCGCCGCCGCAGGACAGTGAGTCCGGCGGCGCCCTAGGAGCAGAGATGCGTGTCCTCGTCGTCGAAGATGAACCGAAGCTGGCCGGCTACCTCCGCAAGGGGCTGACGGAGAACGGCTACGTCGTCGACGTGGCGGCCGACGGCATCGACGGCCGCCACCTGGCGCTGAACGGCGAGTACGACCTGATCGTGCTCGACGTGATGCTGCCGGGCATCGACGGCTTCAGCGTGCTGAAGGCGATCAAGGCGGAGAAGGACGTGGCGGTGCTGATGCTGACTGCGCGCGACGGCGTCGAGGATCGCGTGCACGGGCTGCAGGAAGGCGCCGACGATTACCTCGTCAAACCCTTCGCGTTCTCGGAGCTGCTCGCCCGGCTGACCGCGCTGCGGCGCCGCGGCGTGCGTTCCGGATCGGGCGCCGGCGCTGGCGCCGGCGGCGTGTCGGAGACGATGCTGACGCTCGGTGACCTGCAGCTCGATCTCGCGCGTCGAAAGGTGTTCCGCGGCGGGCAGTCCATCGCGCTCACGACCAAGGAGTTCCAGCTGCTCGCGCTGCTGATGCGGCGTCGCGGCGAGGTGCTGTCGCGCACCGTGCTCGCGGAGCAGGTCTGGGACATGAACTTCGACAGCGACACCAACGTCGTCGACGTCGCGGTGCGGCGCCTGCGCGCGAAGATCGACGACCCGTTCGAGACCAGGATGCTGCGCACCGTGCGCGGCATGGGCTACGTGCTGGAAGCGCCGTCGTCATGAGCAGGGGTCGGCTGGGCTCCATCTCGGCGCGGCTCGTGCTGATGCTGGCGCTGGTGGCGGTGGTGGTGTTCTCCGCCGCGGGCTTCCTGCTGCACAAGGCGCTGGAGCAGGTGCTGATCGCCGACGAGCGCGCCGATCTGCTGGGCAAGACCGAGGTCGTGAAGCACTTCATCGGCGAGGCGAGCTCCATGGAGGACCTGCCGATGCTGCGCCGCCATCTGGCGGCGACCAGCGTCGGCGGCCGCTTCCGGTGGAACGTGTGGCTGGTCGGGCGCGACGGCACGCTGCTGTACGGCGCAGAGCCGATGCCGCCGTCGGTGCAGCGCGACGGCGACAAGGTCTGGCTGCGGCGGCAGGACGGCGTCGAGCTGCGCGGCGCGCACTTCCGCCTGCCCGACCATGCCGCGTTTCCGGACGCGCAGGTCTTGATCGGCATGGATCCGCGGCCGCGCCAGCAGATGCTGGCGACCTACGACGACGCGGGGCTGATGGTCGGCGTGGCCGGCGTGCTCTGCACGATCGCGCTGGCCTGGCTGGCGACGCGGCGCGGATTGCGCGGGCTGTCGGCGCTGTCGCGCGAGGCCGAGGTGATCCAGCCCGGCGCGCTCTCGCGCCGCCTCACGCTGCCCGAGGACAGCGCCGAGCTGATGCCGCTGGCGCAGCGCTTCAACGAGGTGCTGTCGCGGATGGAGGAGGCGTGGCACCAGCTGGAAGGCTTCAATGCGAATGTCGCCCACGAGCTGCGCACGCCGCTGGCCATCATGATCAACGGCGCGGAGGTGGTGCTGTCGCGGGACCGGCCGGAGGCGGAGATGCGCGACGTGCTGGAGTCCCACCTGGAGGAGCTGCGCGGCATGGCGTCGATGATCAACGACATGCTGTTCCTGGCGCGGGCCGATCAGGGCGACGCCGCGGCGGACCTCGTCGAGCTGTCGCTGCGCGGCGAGGCGCTGGGCGTGGGCGAGTTCGTCGAGATCCTGCTCGAGGAGAAGCACCAGCATCTGGCGGTCGAAGGCGACCATCGGCTGCCGGTCAACCGCGCGCTGCTCCGTCGTGCGCTGGTGAACCTGCTGACCAACGCGTCGCGGCATGCGCCGGAAGGCGCGACGCTGACGGTGCGGATCGAGCGCGCGCCGGAGGGTCAGGGCGTGCCCGACGGCGCGGAGATCGTCGTGGTCAACCCCGGCGACCCGATTCCCGAGGAGATCCGCCGGCGCATGTTCGATCGTTTCTGGCGCGGCGAGTCCTCGCGCTCAAAGGCGGGGGACCGCTTCGGCCTCGGCTTGGCCATCGTGCGCGCCGTTGCCCGCATGCATGGCGGCGAGACCTTCGTCGAGTCGGCGGACGGCCGGACGGAGATCGGGTTCACCTTGGTCAGGCGGCGGCCTGCGCGCTGAACTGCGTATAGCCTTCCGCACCGCCGCCGAAGTACGCCGACTGCGGCGCATCGAACAGCGGCAGGTTGCCCTTCAGACGCTCGACCAGGTTCGGATTTCCGATGAAGGGTTTCCCGAAGGCGACCATGTCGGCGTGACCCGACGAGGTGGCATCCAGCGCGCGCTGACGGTCATAGCCGTTGTTGGCGATGTAGGCGCCGCCGAAGGCGTAGCGCAGGGCCTCGACGTCGAAGGCATCCGCGCCGTTGCCGGCATGCAGCTGACCTTCCACCACATGCAGATAGGCCAGGCCACGCTCACCGAGCTGGCGGGCCAGATAGCCGTGCGTCTCCGCCGGCGTGCTGTCGATCGGCGTGTCGCCGATCGCGGTCGACAGCGGCGACAGGCGCAGGCCGACGCGGTCCGCGCCCCACACGGCGGTCACGGCATCGACGACCTCCAGCACGAAGCGGGCGCGGTTCTTGATCGAGCCGCCGTACTGGTCCGTCCGGCGGTTGGTGCTGTCGCGCAGGAACTGCTCCAGCAGATAGCCGTTGGCCGCGTGGATCTCCACGCCGTCGAAGCCCGCGACCTTGGCGTTGACCGCGGCGCGGCGGTAGTCCTCGATCAGGCCGGGGAGCTCGGACCGTTCCAGGGCGCGCGGCGCCGACGGCGGCTCGAAGCCGGCCTCGGTGAAGACGACGGTGCCCGCCTGGAGCGCGGAAGGCGCGACCGGTGCGGCCCCGTCCTTCTGCAGGCTCACATGCGACATGCGGCCCACGTGCCACAGCTGCAGCACGATCCTGCCGCCTTCGGCGTGGACGGCGTCGGTGACCTGCTTCCAGGCTTGCACCTGCTCGGGCGTGTAGATGCCGGGCGTCCAGGCGTAGCCGCGGCCCTGGCGGGAGATGTTGGTCGCCTCCGCCACGATCAATCCGGCGGAGGCGCGCTGGCGGTAGTACTCGACGGCCAGCGGCGACGGCACGCCGTCCGAGCTGGCGCGCGAGCGGGTCAGCGGCGCCATCGCGACGCGGTTGCGGACCTCGATCGCGCCGATGCGGCCGGGGGTGAAGAGCTTCTGATCGGACATGGCGGTTCTTTCCAGGGAGTGACAGGACGAAGTCTGGACATCGGCGCCACATTCATCCAATTTATCCGTTGAACAACAGATATGCGTCGGGCAACATGGCTGGATGCGATACGACCTGAACCTGCTGCCGGTTTTCCTGGCGGTGATGGAGGAGCGCAGCGTGACCCGCGCGGCGCAGCGGCTGGGCATCACGCAGCCGGCGCTGTCCAATGCGCTGACGCGGCTGCGGGCGATGCTGATGGATCCGCTCTTCATCCGCGAGCGCTACGGCATGCAGCCGACGCAGAAGGCGGAGGAACTCGCGCCCATCATTGCGGCCGCGCTGGCCAGCCTGGACACGGCGATCCTGGGCCAGCGGGACTTCGATCCGGCGAAGTCGACGCAGCTGGTGACGCTGGCGCCCAACAGCTATGTCGAGCTGGTTCTGGTGCCGGCGATCGTCGCGCGGCTGCGGGAGCAGGCGCCGAACATGGCGGTGAGGCTGACGCCGTTCGGCACCGACCTGGCGGAGACGGGCGTGATCTCGGGCTCGACCGCGATGGTGCTCGGGCGGGTGGTCGATCCGCCGGACAACCTCGTGGTGCAGCACGTGATGGACGACGGGCTGGCGTGCATCGTGCGGCGGGGGCATCCGACGGTGGACCGGAAGATGACGCGCAAGCAGTACGAGCAGCTCAAGCACGTGAACGTACTGCCGCCGGGTCGGCTGCGCGTGGGGCTGTTCCAGGCGCTGGAGAAGCAGGGCCTGAAGCGCGAGGTTGCGGTGTCGGTGACGCACTTCCTGGCGGTGCCGGAAGTGGTGGCGGTCACCGACTACTGCGCGACGCTGCCGGCGCAGATCTGCCGGAAGCTGGCGTCGGACAAGCGCTTGAAGGTGTTGCCGTCGCCGGTGGATCTGGGCACCTTCCCGGTGGAGATCGCGTGGCACGTGAGATACCGGGACGATCCGGCGCATCGGTGGTTGCGGGCGTTGGTCTCGGACGTGGCCGCCGAGGTGGCGGCGCTGGGCGAGGTCGCCTCGACGAAGAAGGGGTGAGGCGCGGCTAGGATGCTGTCATGCCTGCACTCGATCCGACTCCCACCGCCTTCATGCTCGATCTCGACGGCACGCTCGTCGACACCTTGGGCGATTTCGTCGCGGTGCTGAACCGCGTGTTGGCCGACATGGGCCTGCCCGCGGTCGGTCGCGACTTCGTCGAGCACACGATCGGGCAGGGCAGCGAGCACCTGATCCGCAGCGTGCTCACCGAAGTCGGCGCTCCCCAGGCGCACTACGAGCAGGCCTGGGCGCTCTACCAGCGCCACTACGAGGTGCTCAACGGTGAGCACGCCGACGTGTTCCCCGGCGTGATCGAGGGGCTGGATGCGCTGAAGGCGCTCGGCCTGCCGATGGCCTGCCTGACCAACAAGCCCGCGGCATTCGCACGCGAGCTGCTCAAGCGCAAGGGCTTGGACCGCTACTTCGACCGCGTCTTCGGCGGCGACGACTTCGAGCGCAAGAAGCCCGATCCGATGCCGCTGCTCAAGACCTGCGAGGCGCTCGGTTCAGCGCCCGCGACGACCTGGATGATCGGCGACTCCAGCAACGACGCCCGCGCCGCGCATGCCGCCGGCTGCCCGATCGCGCTGGTCAGCTACGGCTACAACCATGGCCAACTGATCCGCGAGGTGCCCGCCGAGCGCTACATCGACCGGCTCGACGAACTGCTCGGCTGAGGGGCGCCTCAGCGCCCGCTGCCCGCCGCGTTCCGGTTGCTCGCCACGGCCTTGGCGCCGCCCAGCAGCGCGACCTTCAGGTCGCTGTCCGCCGGCGACTTGCCCAGCCAGATCTTCAGCAGCACGTTGAAGAAGTCCTCGCCCTTGATCGGCTCGCCCGGGATCAGTTGCCCGTTGACGAAGACCACCGTGCCCGTCCCGGGGATGTAGTCCACGCCGAAGCTCTCGCCGGTCTTGAGCTTCTTCTTCTGCACGAAGATCTCCGACATGCGCAGCACGCCGACGATGGAGCGCCCGAACTCCTCGCGCGTCGCGTTCTGTTCCATGCCCTTGGTGAAGAGCTTGCCCAGCTCCTCGCCGTCGATGTCGCGCAGCATCTGGATGTGGATGCGCTTTGGCCCGGTGTTGGCCAGCACGGCCTCCGGCGTCGTCGCCTTCGCGTTCATGTACAGGCCGGCCGTGTAGACCTTGAAGATCGCCTTGTAGCGGATCCCCGCGCCGTTGAGCTGCAGCTTCTGGCCGGCCACCTCGGCCGTGCCGTCGTACTTGACGCCGGCGAGTTCGATCGGCGCCGGGGCGGCTGCCGCAGTGGCCGCGGAAGCCGCCGCAGGCGTGGACTGGGCCGAGGCCGCGATCGGCGTCGACAACGCGGCCGCGAGCAGACCCGCGGTCATCAGGACTTTGCGCTTGGACATGTGTCTCCATTCCCTCCGGAAGGATCGGCCGACTCCACGGTCGACTCTGACGCGAAGTATCCGACAGCCATGCGAAGCCGGGCCTCCGGGAATCCTCCTGCCCATGCCGCCTGCTACACTGATCCGCACCATGTTTATCACGCGCAAGCACATCAAGGGGTCGAACGACCGGGGAGCCTGGCCCTGGCGATCCTGGTTCGACTTCACCTGAAGCCGCCTGATGCTTGCCACCCGCCGTCCACCCCTATCCCCCGGACGCGGGAACCGTCACACATCCTCTGCACCCTACCGTACGGGGCAGGTCCAACAGGCGACCTGAGTTAGCGCTTGCGCGCGCGTCGTGATGCCCAGCGTCACTGACGACACGCCGCATTCGACGAGAGGTTTGACGACGTGATCACCGAACTGGAATTCCAAAGCCTGGCCGCCGACGGCTACAACCGCATCCCGCTGATCAGCGAGGCCTTCGCGGATCTCGAGACCCCGCTCTCGCTCTACCTGAAGCTCTGCGCCGGCAACGGCCCGGGCCGCCACAGCTTCCTGCTGGAATCCGTGGTCGGCGGCGAGCGCTTCGGCCGCTACTCCTTCATCGGCCTGCCCGCGCGCACCGTGCTGAAGAGCGAAGGCCCCGTCACCCGCGTGATCCGCGACGGCGCCGTGATCGAGACGCACGAGGGCGATCCACTCGCCTTCATCGAGGCCTACCAGCAACGCTTCAAGGTCGCGCTCCGGCCCGGCATGCCGCGCTTCTGTGGCGGCCTGGCCGGCTACTTCGGCTACGACGCGGTGCGCTACATCGAGCCGCGCCTGGCCGACTCCACGCCGGAGGGCGGCCTGCCAACCCCCGACGTGATGCTGCTCCAGTGCGAGGAACTGGCCGTCATCGACAACCTGTCGGGCAAGCTCTACCTGATCGTGTACGCCGACCCCGGCCAGTCCGAGGCCTACTTCAAGGCGAAGAAGCGCCTCACCGAGCTGAAGGACAAGCTGGGCTATTCGGTCGCCGCACCGCGCGTGGCGCGCGCGCAGGCCCATCCGGTCGAGCGCGAGTTCGCCAAGGCCGACTTCCTCGCCTCCGTCGACAAGGCCAAGGCCTACATCGCCGCCGGCGACTGCATGCAGATCGTCTTCGGCCAGCGGCTGAAGAAGCGCTACACCGAGTCCCCGCTGAGCCTCTACCGCGCGCTGCGCTCGCTGAACCCCAGCCCCTACATGTACTTCTACGACATGGGGGACTTCCAGATCGTCGGCGCCTCGCCGGAGATCCTGGTGCGCCAGGAGCAGACGCCCGACGGCCGCAAGGTCACGATCCGCCCGCTGGCCGGCACCCGTCCGCGCGGCGGCACGCCGGAGCAGGACCAGGCGCTGGAAGTCGAGCTCAAGGCCGATCCCAAGGAACGCGCCGAGCACCTGATGCTGATCGACCTGGCCCGCAACGACATCGGCCGCATCGCGCAGACCGGCAGCGTGAAGGTGACGGACGCCTTCGCGGTCGAACGCTACTCGCACGTGATGCACATCGTCAGCAACGTCGAGGGCCTCCTGAAACCTGGCGTGGGCAACATGGACGTCTTCCGCGCCAGCTTCCCGGCCGGCACCCTGTCGGGCGCGCCCAAGATCCGCGCGATGGAGATCATCGACGAGCTCGAACCCGTCAAGCGCGGCATCTACGGCGGCGCCTGCGGCTACCTGAGCTTCGGCGGCGACATGGACCTGGCCATCGCGATCCGCACCGGCATCGTCATGGACCAGGTGCTCTACGTGCAGGCGGCGGCGGGCATCGTGGCGGACTCGGTCCCCGAGCTCGAATGGAAGGAGACCGAGGCCAAGGCGCGCGCGCTGCTGCGCGCCGCGGAACTGGTCGAAGAAGGTTTCTGAAGCTGAAGTGAACGAAGGAGCGACGACATGCTGCTGATGATCGACAACTACGACAGCTTCACCTTCAACCTGGTGCAGTACTTCGCCGAGCTCGGCGCCGAGGTGAAGACGGTCCGCAACGACCAGATCACGCTGGACGAGATCGCCGCGCTCAACCCGACGCATCTGGTGCTCTCGCCCGGTCCGTGCACGCCCAAGGAAGCCGGCGTCTGCGTGCCGGCGATCCAGCGCTTCATCGGCAAGCTGCCGATCCTGGGCGTGTGCCTGGGCCATCAGAGCATCGGCGCGGCGCTGGGCGGCAACATCGTCCGGGCCAAGGTGCAGATGCACGGCAAGTCCTCGACGATCACGACCGACACGCAGGGCGTCTTCAGCGGACTGCCCGACCGCTTCGACGTGATCCGCTACCACTCGCTGGCGATCGAGGAATCGACGATCCCGGCGGAGCTGGAGATCAGCGCCCGCAGCGAGGACGGCGAGATCATGGGCGTGCGTCACCGCGCGCTGGCCGGCACCGCGACGCCGCTGGAGGGCGTCCAGTTCCATCCCGAATCCATCCTCTCGGAGCACGGTCACGCGATGCTCAAGAACTTCCTGGAGTTGGCACGATGAACGAAGGCAGCAAGGCAGCAGGTCAGCGCGGCGGCAACATCGGCGCGATCGTCGATCTGCGCAGCGATACCGTCACCCAGCCCACCGCCGGCATGCGCGCGGCGATGGCCGTCGCGCCGCTGGGCGACGACGTCTTCGGCGACGATCCCAGCGTCAACGCGCTGCAGGCGGCGCTGGCGGAGCGGCTCGGTTTCGAGGCTGCGCTCTTCATGCCCACCGGCACGCAGAGCAACCTCTGCGCGCTGATGGCGCACTGCCAGCGCGGCGACGAGTACATCGTCGGCCAGTACGCCCACACCTACCGCTGGGAAGGCGGCGGCGCCGCGGTGCTGGGCTCCATCCAGCCGCAGCCGCTGAACCACGCGCCGGACGGCTCGCTGCCGCTGGCCGACATCGAAGCCAACATCAAGCCCGACGACGCGCACTTCGCGCGCACGCGGCTGCTGGCGCTCGAGAACACGGTCGGCGGCAAGGTGCTGCCGATGGACTACCTCGCCGCGGCTGCCGAGCTGGCGAAGCGCCACGGTCTGTCGCACCACCTCGACGGCGCACGCATGTTCAATGCGGCAGTGGCGGTCGCGGCGCAGGACGGCAGCGATCCGTACGACGCGGCCAGGCGCATCTGCTCGCACTTCGACAGCGTGTCGGTCTGCTTCTCGAAGGGCCTGGGCGCGCCGGTCGGTTCGGTGCTGTGCGGCTCGCGCGAGCTCATCAAGCGCGCGCACCGCTGGCGCAAGATGCTCGGCGGCGGCATGCGCCAGGCCGGGCTGCTTGCGGCAGCGGCGCACTACGCGCTCGATCACCAGGTGAAGCGCCTGGGCGAGGACCACGCGCTGGCCAAGCGCCTCGCCGAAGGCCTCCAAGGTCTGCCGGGTCTCACGGTCGAAGCGCCGCAGACCAACATCGTCTTCTGCGACGTCGACCAGGGCATCGCCGCGAAGCTGGTCGAGCATCTGAAGTCCGAGGGCGTGCTCACGACCGGGCTGTACAAGCTGCGCTTCGTGACCCACCTCGATGTGGACGCCGAAGGCGTCGACCGCGCGGTTGCGGCCACGCGCCGGTTCTTCAACGCCTGAGCGGGAGGTCCTCATGCCCATCACCGACAACGAGGCGCTGACCCGCGTCATCGAGCACCGCGAGATCTTCCACGACGAGATGCTGTCGCTGATGCGCCGCATCATGAGCGGCGACATCTCGCCGGTCACCGCCGCGGCGATCCTGATCGGCCTGCGCGTCAAGAAGGAGACCATCGGCGAGATCACCGCCGCCGCGCAGGTGATGCGCGAGTTCTCCGTCAAGGTGCCGATCGAGGCCGGCCCGCATCTGGTCGACGTCGTCGGCACCGGCGGCGACGGCGCGCACACCTTCAACATCTCGACCTGCTCGATGTTCGTCGCGGCCGCGGCGGGCGCGCAGGTCGCCAAGCACGGCAACCGCAGCGTGTCGTCCAAGACCGGCAGCGCGGACGTGCTGGAGGCGCTCGGCGTGACGCTGTCGCTGCCGCCGCAGGCCGTGGCTGAATGCGTGCGCAAGACCGGCATCGGTTTCATGTTCGCGCCCAACCATCACCCGGCGATGAAGAACATCGCGCCCGTCCGCAAGGAGCTGGGCGTGCGCACGATCTTCAACATCCTGGGGCCGCTGACCAACCCGGCCGACGCGCCCAACATCCTGATGGGCGTGTTCCATCCGGACCTCGTCGGCATCCAGGTCCGCGTGATGCAGCGCCTGGGCGCGCAGCACGCGGTGGTCGTCTACGGCAAGGACAACATGGACGAGATCTCGCTGGGCGCGGCGACGCTGGTCGGCGAGCTCAGGAACGGCGAGATCCGCGAGTACGAGATCCACCCCGAGGACTTCGGCATGCCGATGGTCGCGAGCCGCAACCTGCGTGTGAGCGGGCCGGAGGAGAGTCGCCAGGTGCTGCTGGGCGTGCTCGGCGACGAACCCGGCGCGGCGCGCGACATCGTGCTGCTGAACGCGGGTGCGACGCTGTATGCGGCCAACGTCGTCGAGTCGATCGCCGACGGCATCGCGAAGGCGCGCGTCGCCATCGAGACCGGCGCCGCGCGCGCCAAGCTGGACCAGTTCGTCGCGGAGACGAAGCAGCAGGCGGCCGCCACCGCCTGAATCAAGAGAATCGTATGTCTGACATCCTGGATCGCATCAACGCCGTCAAGCGCGAGGAAGTCGCCGCTGCGTCGGCGCGCGTGCCGTTGGCCGCGCTGCGTGCCGAAGCCGAATCGCGCGCCGAGCCGACGCGCGGTTTCGTGAACGCGCTGCGCGCCAAGATCGCTGCCGGACACAGCGGCGTGATCGCCGAGGTGAAGAAGGCCAGCCCGAGCAAGGGCGTGCTGCGCGAGGACTTCCGTCCCGCCGACATCGCCCGCAGCTACGCGCAGCACGGCGCGGCCTGCCTGAGCGTGCTGACCGACGCACCGCACTTCCAGGGCTCGGTCGAGTTCCTGAAGCAGGCCCGCGCGGCCTGCGCGCTGCCGGTGCTGCGCAAGGACTTCATGATCGATCCGTACCAGGTCTACGAAGCGCGTGCGATGGGCGCGGATTGCATCCTGCTGATCGCGGCGAGCCTGGACGACGGACTGATGGCCGAGCTCGAGGACTGCGCGCTGGGCCTCGGTCTGGACGTGCTGGTCGAGGTGCACGACGGCGCCGAGCTGGAACGCGCGCTGCGATTGAAGACACCGATGGTCGGCATCAACAACCGCAACCTGAAGACCTTCGAGGTCACGCTGGACACGACGCTCGGGCTGCTGAAGCAGGTGCCGGCGGACCGCCTGCTGGTGACCGAGTCCGGCATCCTCGGCCCCGACGACGTGCGGCGCATGCGCGACGCGCAGGTGAACGCCTTCCTCGTCGGCGAGGCCTTCATGCGCGCGCCCGATCCGGGCGCGGCGCTGTCGGCGCTGTTCCGCTGATGAGTGCGACGCTCAAGACCCTCGACTGGTCGGCCGGTGACGGCTGGCAGCCGCTCATCGACGCCTGGCGCGTGAGTGCCGACGGCCAGCGCATCGAAGGGCTGCTGAAGACGCGCCTCGCCGAAGGCGCGGTGATCTATCCGCCCGATCCGCTGCGTGCGCTGCGCCTCACGCCGCTGACGAACGTGAAGGTCGTCATCGTCGGCCAGGACCCGTATCACGGGCCGGGGCAGGCGGAGGGACTGTCGTTCTCCGTGCCGGTGGGGGAGAAGCTGCCGCCCTCGCTGCGCAACATTTTCAAGGAACTGCAGCGCGACCTGGGGCAGCAGCCGGCAATGTCGGGCCACCTCGGCGAGTGGGCTCGGCGCGGGGTGCTGCTGCTCAACACCAGCCTCACCGTCGAGGACGGCGCCGCCGCCTCGCATGCGAAGAAGGGCTGGGAGTCGCTCACGGACGCGCTCATTGTTGCGACCGCGCAAGACCCGGCCCCCAAGGTCTACCTCCTCTGGGGGGCTCATGCACAGGCGAAGGCGCCGTTGATCGAGGCGGCGGGCCATCAGCATCTGGTGCTGCAGGCCAACCATCCGTCGCCGCTCTCGGCCACGCGCGGTCCTGCGCCGTTCATCGGCTGTGGGCATTTCTCGGCTGCGAGCGACTGGCTCAAAGGGCAGGGCATCGAGTTAGGCTGGTCCCTGGATTGACCGTACTGCCGCGGCCGCTGGCCCTCATCTCCACTGTCTCCCGCAAGCGGGAGAGGGAGCAAGAGGGGATCGGCGGTGCGCCTGCTACGTGGTCCTCCCGATTTCCTGCAGAGCCATAACTGGTACGTTGGTGGTCATAACCACGCAACCCCTCTGAAAGGGGCTTCGGCATCAGGGTTAAGTCCAGTGCGCTACCAATTGACGCTCTGCGTTTTTTGGTACTAAACTGGTATTAATCATGACAAGCCACCCCCTGGCGGACGCCTGGTCCGCTCCTCTGCAAGCCCGATTCGCGGGCGTCCGCTTCCTGGTGGGCGTGGACGGCGGTGGCACCGGCACGCGAGTCCGGTTGAGCGATGTCCACGGACAGCTGCTCGGACAGGGTTGGGCGGGACCGTCGGCGCTGGGGCAGGGCATCGCCCAGGCCTGGCGCCACATCCAGATGGCCGTGCAGGAAGCAGCGGCCAAGGCCAACATCGATCGACTGCCGCTCGGCGAGACCGCCATCGGACTCGGCCTTTCCGGCGCCGGCGTCGCCGCCCAGGCACAGGCTTTCATCGCGCAGCAACCCGGCTACGCCCACATCGAACTCGTGAACGACGGCACCACCACCGTGATCGGCGCGCATGCGGGCCGGCCCGGCGGCGTGGTCGCGGCCGGCACCGGCACGGTGGGCGAGGCGTTGCGCTCGGACGGCTCGCTGGTCTGCGTCAGCGGCTGGGGCTGGATCGGCGGGGACGAAGGCAGCGGCGCGTGGCTCGGCATCCAGGCGATGCGCCTGGCGCAGAAGGCCATGGACGGCCGCGTCGAGGCCGGACCACTGGCCC
>NZ_DASVNZ010000168.1:0-24279 GCF_036486225.1 Roseateles sp.
TCGCAGGCGGGCTGACGGTCGGGCGCGGCGGCGATCAATAGTGGAAGGAGGCCTGCAGCCAGAAGCGCTGGCGGTCGTCGCGGCCGTCGGCGTCGCGGCCCGCGGCGGTGCGCCCGGGGTTGTGGCCGACCGCATGCGCCCAGCTGGCGCGCAGCGTCCAGCGCTCGCCGGCGAGGTTGGCGCCCAGTCCCGCGCCGCCCAGTCCGTAGGAGTTCGGCTGGCCCGCCAGCGCGCCGGTCCAGGGACGCTCGTGCTGCTCGACGCGGCCGTAGTCCGCGAAGGCGATCAGCTGCGCGGCCAGGCCGTTGCCGAGGCGCAACTCGCGGCGCAGCTCGGCGGTGCCGATCCAGCCGTTGTCGCCGCTGGCCTCGCCCACCGGGTAGGCGCGCACGCCCGACGGTCCGCCCAGCAGGAATTTCTCCGACGAATCCAGGTTGCGCGCGCTCATCTGGCCGTAGCCACCGACGAACAGGCCCCAGCCCGGCAGCGCCTGCGCCGTCTGCAGGCGCGAGACGCGCCAGGTCGCCTTGTCGTAGCTGCCCGAGGTGCGGGCGGTCAGTGCGTCGGCGATCTGGTCGGCCGCCTCTCGCAGCGTGACGGTGCCGGTGGTGACGCTCAGGCCGAAGTCGTTCTGTGCGCCGCCCAGCACGTTGTCCCAGGCGTTGCCGTAGACGTTGACCGACAGCCGGTTGAGGCGGCGATCGCGCAGCGTCTGGCCGAGCGCGTCGTCGACCAGCGTGCGCTGTTCGCCTTCGGCGGAGACCCACAGGTTGCGCTCGCGGCTGCGCAGCACCGGATAGCTCAGGCTGGCCGAGACGGTGCGCGCGGTGCCGCGCAGATCCAGCGGCCTGAGTTCTTCGCCGACGTGGTAGTCGAGCCAGGTCGTCGCCAGCTGGGCGCGCAGGCCCGAGGCGCCGACGGCGAAACCGTAGACCAGGGCGGCCTGGCGGCTGCCGTCGGTGCGCGACACGCTGGCCTGCAGCAGGTCCTCGCGGTTGAGCGGACGGATCAGCGAAGCCGCGGCGCCGACGCGCCACTGGCCGGTGTAGCGGTTGTTGTAGTCGTCGACCGAGGCGTCCAGCGCCCAGGCGCGGCCGGTCTCGGCGCGGACGTCGAGGCGGCTGGTGCCGGGCTCGTCGCCGCGTTCCAGCGTCGCGCGGGCCTGCACGCCGGGCACGTCGTTGATCAGCAGCAGCGCGCGTTCGAGTTGTTCGTAGCGCACCGGGCCGGCGGCCAGCGCCGCATCGGCGATCGCGCCCAGGCGCGGCGCGAGCGACTCGTCGGCGCCGGTCACCCGCACGCGGTTCGCGCCGGACTGCAGGCGGCCCGACAGCACCGCGATCTCCAGCTCGCCCTGGGTCAGGTCTTGCCTGGGCAGGTAGGCGCGGGCGAGCACGAAGCCGCGCTTCTGCAGCGCGGCGGTGACGCGGGCGGCCAGCGCCTGCAGCTGGCTGTGCGACAGCTGGCGGCCCTTGGCGTCGGCGACCAGCGCCTGCAGCTCGGGCTCGGGGATCAGGCCCTCGGCACCGGTGAAGCGGATGCGGTCGACGCGGGCGCGCAGGCCCGCCTGCTGGTCGTCGCCCAGCGGCGCGTTGACGGTCGGCGCCTTGTCCAGGTCGCCGCGCTGCGCAGGCGGGGTCAGGCGGCGCTGCTCGTTGAGCAGTTGGCCGGCGTCCGGCGCCGCCGCCCAGGCCAGGCTGACG
The DNA here is from genome assembly GCF_036486225.1 of Roseateles sp. Taxonomy (GTDB): domain Bacteria; phylum Pseudomonadota; class Gammaproteobacteria; order Burkholderiales; family Burkholderiaceae_C; genus Roseateles. The sequence goes on from NZ_DASVNZ010000168.1 coordinate 1,704, forward strand.
GACAGGCTCATCAGACTCAGCCCCAGGCCGGCCGCACCTCGGCACGTGCTGTACTTCATTCCCAATCTCCGGTTGTGTGTAGCAAGGGCGCGGTTATCCCGTGCGGCCACGGTCCGGAGTTCTTGCAATTCGCCGTCGATGTTTGGCGATTCGTTCAAGGGCGGTGGCGGGGGTCAGGCCGTGCCCGAATCCGGTAGTTTTTCCGCCTCGTTTCCTCCCCCCCACATGGGCGTTTTGATCGCTGGGCGCCCACCGGACCCGACCCTGCGGGCGCGTTTTGCCGGGTCGGCCCGGACAATCCGCCGATGTCCCGTGCCGCGCCCGCTCCCGCGATCCATCGCCCGTTGCTGCTGCTGGTGGACGACCAGCCCGAGGACCTGCGCTGGTTGACCGCGCTGCTGCATCCGCTCTACCGCCTGACCTTCGCTGAGAGTGGCAAGGTGGCGCTGCAGAAGGCGCAAGGACTGGCACCGGACCTGGCGCTGCTGGATGTCGGCCTGCCCGACATGGACGGCTTTGCGCTGTGCCGGCTGCTCAAGTCGGACCCGGCGACGCGCGAGGTGCCGCTGCTCTTCCTGAGCGCCCACAACGACGTCGACAGCCGGATCGAGGGCCTGTCCAACGGCGCCGTGGACTTCATCAGCAAGCCTTTCCATCCGCAGGAGGTGCTCGCGCGCGTGCGGGTGCACCTGCATCTGGCCGCGTCGCGTCGGCCGCAGGTCGCGGACGACGTCGAGGCGGCGCCGGTCGAGGAGGTCGGCACGCCCGACCAGCGTCTGCTGGCCGCGGCGCGCAAGTACATCGGCGATCACCTGGTCGAGCCGCTGACGGTGAACCAGATCGGCCGGCAGGTCGGACTGACCGGAAGGCGCCTGCTGGCGCTGTTCCGCGAGGAACTGGGGCAGACGGTGTCCGGCTACATCAGCGACGAACGCGTGCGCACTGGTCAGCGGCTGCTGGCCGACACGGACATGAGCATCGCGGACGTCGCGTTCCACGTGGGTTATGCGAACGCCGGCAACTTCGCGACCGCCTTCCGGGAACGGAACGGGCTCAGCCCGCAGGCTTACCGGACGGCGTTGCGGGCGCGGGACGGCGCTGCTTCCGACACCCTGGAGCCCTGATGGCTGGCTGGCGCCTGTGGGTCGTCGCGCTGGTCGCCCAGATGGCCTTCGCCATCGCTCATGCAGGGCCCGCGCCTGACCAGCCGGTGATCGCCTTGCATGGCACGGATCCAGGACGCATCGCCCTCGTCGATCAGGGGCAGCTCTGGATCGAACGCGCTGAGCAGCCGTCCCGCGATGGACCGGCGCGATGGCGCCCTGCCAGTCGAGCGGCGCTGTCGCCCGGCTACACGCGCGATACCTACTGGCTGCGCTGGACGCTGCGCCAGGACGGCGCCGAGGCGGCGCGCTACATCCTGATGGTGGACCCGGCGCGCATCGAGTCGGTGGCGCTCTATCGTCGCCGGCTGCTGCCCGACGGCAGCGCGACGCCGTGGACGATGGCGCGCGCGGGCACCGATCTGGCCTTCGACCAGCGGCCGCTGGCGCTGCGCGAGAGCGGCTTCCCGACGCGCATCGAGCCCGGCGAGGTCTGGGAACTCCAGCTGCGTGCCGCAAGCCGCGGCGCGCTGTCGATCGAGCCGACGCTCTGGGTGGCCGAGGCGCTGATCGAGGAACAGCAATGGCGCGTGTGGCGCGACGGCATGCTGTCCGCCGTGGGTCTGACGCTCGCGGCGCTGGCGGCGGGTCTGGCGGTGTCGCTGCGCGACCGGGGCTACGCCTGGATCGCGGCCTTCCTCTCCAGCGCGATGGTCTACGAGATGGCGATGCGCGGCACCGCCTTCCAGCGTTTCTGGCCGGACGCGACCGACTGGGCGCAGCGGGCGCTGGGCACGACCGGCGCGCTGACGACGGTGTTCCAGCTGATGGCGCTGGCGACGGTGCTGCGGCTGCGAGCGACGCAACCGGCGATGCACCGCGCCCTGGTGGCGGTGGTGGGGCTGAGCCTGGTGGCCGTGGCGGCGTGCATCGTGGCGGATTACCAGACCGGCACACGCATGGCGGCGCCGACGAATCTGGCGCTGACGGCGATCGGCCTGATCGCGAGCTTCCGCGCGATGCGGCGTGGCGATCCGGTGGGCGGCGTGTGGCTGTGCGCGATCGGCGGCGTCGTGCTGGGCATCGCGCCGCGCTACTTCAGCCTGCTCGGCTATCTGCCGTATGCGGACTGGATCGAACTGGCCCCGTCGATGGTGGGCACTGCGGGCGCGGCGGCGGTGCTGGTGACGATGCTGCGATTGCTGCAGCGCGAGCGTCGCCGGCACGCGCAGGCGCTGGAGACGGCCGTGCTGGAGCGCACCGCGGAACTCGCCCGAGCCAGCGCGCATGCGCAAGCGAGCGATGAAGCGAAGGGGCGCCTGCTGGGCCACATCGGGCACGACCTGCGCGCACCGCTGGCGTCGATGGTGCAGCTGACGCGGCGGCTGGCGCCGGGCGTGGAATTCGAATCGACCCGTCAGGCGCTGGAACACGGCGGGGCGATGCTGCTCGACACGATCGACGAGCTGCAGCGCTTCGCGCGGCAGCCGACGGCGGAGGCAGACGTCGAGGTGCTGGATGCGCCGGTCTATCTGCATGGGCTGCTGCAGGAACTGACGCTGCAGTCGCAGGCGCTGATGCTCGCCAGCACGAACCGCCTCGTGCTGGACGTCGACGCGGCGCTGCCGGCGGTGGTCGAGCTGGATGCGCGTCGATTGCGGCAGGTGATGCTGAATCTGCTGTCCAACGCGGCCAAGTACAGCCAGCCGGGCGAGATCCACCTGATCGCGCGCGGGGTCGGGACACGGTTGGCGTTGTCGGTGGTCGACCAGGGACCGGGCATGGCGGCAGAGGAGCTGGCGCGGATCTTCGACCCCTTCATGCGCGGCGAGGCGGGGCGTGGGCGTCCGGGACTGGGGCTGGGCCTGGCGATCGCCCGGCAGACGGTGCGTGCGATGGGCGGCGATCTGAGCGCGCACAGCGTGCCGGGAAAGGGCAGCCGCTTCACGGCGGATCTGCCGCTGATCGCGGCCCGCGAGTCCGACGTGCAATGGCCGGCGCTGCAACCGCAGCCGGGCCTGGAGTGGATCGGCGAGGGCTGGACGGCGGTCGTGTGGGACCGCTGCGGCGTCGTGCGCGAGGCGATGCTGGAGCGTTTGCTGCAGTGCGGCTTCGATGCCCGCGAGGTGGAGCGGGTGGAGGACCTCGCGGCGGTGCTCGAGGAGGCGGCGGGTTCCGGGATGGGGCTGCTGCTGGTGACCTCGCCGGAATCCCTGACGCTGGTCGAAGGGTGGCGAGGATGGCGTCAGCGCTGGCCGCGGCTGCGGACTCTGCTGTGCGCCGCAGTGCCGGCCGCCGACTGGCCGAAGGAACCAGGTCTTGCCCAGCTGGCCAAACCGGCGCCTCAGGAAGTGTGGGTGCCGATGTTGAGGCGCCTGTGCATGGGCGTCGATCTCAGCGCCTGATCTCGACCGCTGCGCTGCCGCGCGAGTCCCGGGTCGACGTCCGCTCAGTCGTCCACATTGAGCCTCTCCATCTTGCCGCGCCGGGTGATGGGGACGCTGAAGCCGGTCGGAAGGTGGGTGCCGGGCGGCCTCACCGTCTTGACCCAATCCAGGCAGGTGGCGTAGTGCTCGCGCGCCGGAGACTGCCGCGTGATGCCCTCGGCCCGTTTGCTCTTCAGCATCGGGAAGAGGCGCGTCGCGCCGGCCCGATCACCGCGAAGGCATCGCATCAGGAAGAAGGGCTGCAGGTTGTCCTGGACCGGGTCACGCTCGGCCAGACGGTCGATCGCGCCGTTCAGCGCCTTCGCGTCGATGCGCGGCTCCACCATCAGCAGCACGCCGAGACGATCCGCCTCCCAGACCAGGCGGGCATACATCCCCTCATCGGCGGCCGCCGGATCCTTGGCCCGGGCGACCTGATCGAGCAGGTCCAGCATGGCGTCCTCGTTGCCGCCCCAGGCCGGCGAAAGCTGGCGCAGCCGTTCGGCATAGATCGCGTGATAGCGGGGGAATCGCGCGACGGCGTCCTCGAACAGGCGTTGACGCTTCGCGTCGGGCTCGCCCAGGTCGAAGGACACGGCCATGCGCAGGACGTGCCAGTCGGGCAGCGCGGCGAGCGCGCTCCGGTGCTGGTCGAGCACATCCCGGGCCTGCCGCAGGCGCTGGAGGAAGGCCGTCAACACCTGAGGCGGCAGGTTGCCCTCGCCAGCATTGACGCGCAAGGACCAGGCGGCGGCGCGCAGCGCGTCGGCATGCAGCAGATGGACGGCGGGCCGGCGATCCGCTTCGTTGCGCAACGCGGTGAGCAGGGAGGCCCATCCCCCTTCGACGACCGCCCGCCGCGCGAGCGCGGCCCTGGCTTCGTCCAGTGCCAGCGCCGATCGCCATTCACCGCCGGGCAGCCGGACCTGGCCGCGCACGTCGGCGGCGTACCGGTCCATGAGTGCGACGAATCCATGGCGACTCACCTGCAGCTCCACCTCGCGCTGCAGCGCCAGGCGCGCTTGTGCGCGTTCGAGGTCCAGGCCGTCGTCGGGCTTGTCCGGTACGGCCTGGAAGCGTAGCCAGGCCTCCCGACCCCGTGTCGTGTACGGCAGTTTGAGGTCGTTGAAGCGTCCTTCGGCCCAGCTCTGGCACACCTCGTATTGGTAGCGGGTGGGCGCATCAGCCTCTTCGAGGTCGTCGGACAGCGGCGCGCGCAGGCGTGGCAGCAGACGGCGCACGGCGGCGATGTTGCCGCGCTGGCACTGCATCAGGAAGAACCGCTGCAGATTCCGCTGCGCCGGATAACGGTCGACCACGGCGTCGACCGCGCGATCGAAGGTGGCGGCGTCGAAGCGCGGTTCCTGCAGCAGCCCGATCCGCATCCCGTTGGCCAGCCAGACCAGACGCGCGTACATCCCTTCGTCGGCCACGGCCGGGTCGCTCGACTTGGCCACCGTGTCGAGCAGGTCCAGCATGGCCTCTTCACCGCCTCCCCATTGCGGTGTCAGCTGCCGCATGCGCGCGAAATAGATCGGATGGAAGCGCGGGAATCGCAGCATGCCCTCGACGAACACCCGCCGCCGCACCGCTTCGCTCTCGCCGCTTTCCAGGGCGACTTCCAGTCGAAGCGCGTGCCAGTCCGGCAACCCGGCCAGCGCGGACTTGTGCTGGTCCAGTGTGTCGCGCGTCTCGCGGAGGAGGTCGCGGAATTTCGTCATTGCGTTGCGATCGACATCGCGGGCGTACCCGGTGCCGCGTGCTTCCCAGGCCTGGCTTTGCAGCGCCTGCGCGTAGAGCAGCCATCCGGCGGGTCGCCTCTCGGCGAAGGCACGCAGTCCGGTCAGCGCCACCGGCCAACCACCCCCGGCCTGGGATCGGTCCTTGAAGGCGGTTCCGAAGTGCCCCAAGGTCACGACCGAACGCCAGATGCCGCTGGGCAGCCGGACGCCGGCCCGAGAGTCGGTCTCGATGCTGCGGATCACCGCTTCGTAGTCCTGGGCCTCGACCCAGCCGCGGACCTGCGTCTGCAGTGCTTCGTAGGCGACCTTGAACTCGTCGGACGGTTGCAGCACCGGCGGCGTGGCGGCACTCGCGCCGGGTTGTCCTGATGCGGGCTCGGCGGCTCGCGCGGACAGGCCGATCGAAAGGGTGGCGGCGATCGCCAGCGTGGCCGCGATGCGGGCCGTCGGTTGCTTCATGGAGTCCTCCCTGTCCCGGATCGCGGCGGCGCTTCGAGGGAGCACCTTGGCGCGGCAGGTCCGGTGGCGTCGTTTGTCGTTGAACGGCGCGCATGCTAGCCCGGTGCCACGACGACCGTGTTTCAGACGGTGACCCTGCCCGGCTAAGCCCCGGCATCAATCCATTCCAGAAACGCATAACCCCGGCAAGCGTTGGAGTTACGGCGTGATTACATTGGAACCAGTGTTCGGCGAAGCACCACGCTGAGGCGCGGCATTGGGTCAGCTCCGCGGTCTCCTCCTCTGACAGACAGGGGCGGGAGCCACCGGAACGGAGCTGACCCAATTCCGCTTTTCATATCCTCAAATTGGAAACCGCCATGAACCAACCTGTGATGGAAGGCTTGCGCCTGAACGTACCGGCTTACGTCAAACACCAGCGCCTGGTCGCCTGGGTCGCCGAGATCGCCGCCCTCACCGAGGCGAAGGACGTCTACTGGTGCGACGGCAGCCAGGCCGAGTACGACCGCCTGTGCCAGCAGCTCGTCGACGCCGGCACCTTCCAGAAGCTGAACCCGGCCAAGCGCCCAGGCAGCTTCCTCGCGTGGAGCGATCCGACCGACGTCGCCCGCGTCGAGGACCGCACCTTCATCTGCACCAAGAACAAGCTGGACGCCGGCCCGACCAACAACTGGATGGAACCGGCCGAGATGCGCGCCCTGCTGCAGCAAGGCGACAAGGCCTTGTTCCGCGGCGCCATGCGCGGCCGCACGCTGTACGTCGTGCCGTTCTCGATGGGCCCGATCGGCTCCCCGATCGCCCACATCGGCGTGGAGCTGTCCGACAGCCCCTACGTCGCCGTGAACATGCGCATCATGACCCGCATGGGTCGCGCGGTGCTGGACACGCTCGGCGACAACGGCGAGTTCGTGCCCTGCGTCCATACCGTGGGCGCGCCGCTCGAAGCCGGCCAGGCCGACGTCAAGTGGCCCTGCAACAAGACGAAGTACATCGTCCATTACCCCGAGACCCGCGAGATCTGGTCCTACGGCTCCGGCTACGGCGGCAACGCGCTGCTGGGCAAGAAGTGCTTCGCGCTGCGCATCGCCTCCACCATGGGCCGCGACCAGGGCTGGCTGGCCGAACACATGCTCGTGCTGGGCGTGACCTCGCCCGAAGGCAAGAAGCACCACGTCGCCGCCGCTTTCCCGAGCGCCTGCGGCAAGACCAACTTCGCCATGCTGATCCCGCCCGCCGGCTTCGAAGGCTGGAAGGTCACCACCATCGGCGACGACATCGCCTGGATCAAGCCCGGCAAGGACGGCCGCCTCTACGCGATCAACCCGGAAGCGGGCTACTTCGGCGTGGCCCCGGGTACGAACGTGAAGACCAATCCGAACTGCATGGCCAGCCTGGACAAGGACGTCATCTTCACCAACGTCGCGCTGACCGATGACGGCGACGTCTGGTGGGAAGGCATGACCGACACGCCGCCGGCCCACCTGATCGACTGGCAAGGCAAGGACTGGACCCCGGCGATCGCCAAGGAAACCGGCGCCAAGGCGGCTCACCCGAACGCCCGCTTCACCGTCGCCGCGACCAACAACCCGGCGCTGGATGCCGAGTGGGACAACCCCGCCGGCGTGGCCATCGACGCCTTCATCTTCGGCGGCCGCCGCTCGACGACCGTGCCGCTGGTGACCGAGGCCCGCGACTGGACCGAAGGCGTCTACATGGCCGCGACCATGGGCTCCGAGACCACCGCCGCGGCCGCCGGCCAGCAGGGCGTCGTGCGCCGCGACCCGTTCGCGATGCTGCCCTTCATGGGCTACAACATGGCGGACTACTTCCAGCACTGGCTGACCCTGGGCGCCAAGCTGGCCCAGTCCGGCGCCAAGCTGCCGGCGATCTTCTGCGTCAACTGGTTCCGCAAGGGCGCCGACGGCAAGTTCGTCTGGCCCGGTTATGGCGAGAACATGCGCGTGCTGAAGTGGATGCTGGAGCGCGTCGACGGCCAGGGTCAGGGCGTGGAACACGCCTTCGGCACCAGCCCGCGTTACGAAGACCTGAACTGGCAAGGCTTGGCCTTCACGCCGGAACAGTACAAGACCGTCACCCACATCTCGAACGAGGACTGGGCGACGGAGCTCAAGCTCCACGACGAGCTGTTCGTCCAGCTGGCCCAAGGCCTGCCGGCGGAACTGCCCGCCACCAAGGCCAAGATCGAACAGCGCCTGTCCCAGGCCTGATCGCTCCCCGAATTCCACCCGGCAACCGCCTCGAAAGAGGCGGGTCCGGGGGAACCTGAAAAGGCAAAGCCCGCTCGAAGTGATTCGAAGCGGGCTTTTCGTTGGCTAGGCCTGTTCGGTGCTGCAATGAGAGCCTGCGCTCACATCACGACGTTTCCAGACTTCGCGACCGGGCCCGTACGGCGCCCGGCGGTATCGGCTGCTCAGCCGTTCAACCGTTGGCTCAGCCGTTGCGGCGGGCGTTCGCGGCGCGCAGCTCAGCGGCGAAGGAGGGCATGCTCTCTTCGTACTGGGCGGCGAGGGCCAGGATCTCGCGCTCGGCGCGGGCCATCTTGGCGGACTCGATGCGGGCCTTGACGTTCGTGATCGTGCGGGCCCAGACGCGGGCGCCGATCGTGGCGAACGTGCCGCCGCGACGCACCGTGCGGCTCAGGGGAAGACCGAAGGTTTGGGTAGCGACGCTCATGGCGATTTCCTTTGATTGGCTTGTTTGGGTCGGCTCTGTAGAACCGATGGACCGAAATATAGGGTTTCCCCTAGGCATGACGCCAATGAAAGATGGGCATTGAATGTATGAACGCTGTGCATATCATTGGGCGGAACGCGTCCAGCCCGTGATGCGCGTCACGCGGGTCGCCGCCGAGTGCCAAGGAATGCGCAGGCCAAGGCCCGGATGACCCGTTGGTGGGCCCTCGCCGGACCGTTGCGTGGGCGCCATTTCCGCCTGTTCTCCGTGAAAAAGTGCCTTCCATGAGCTTCCGGAACCTCGATCTGAACCTGCTGAAGGTGTTCGACGCCGTCATGGCGGAGCGCTCCATGACCCGCGCCGCGGAGCGGCTGTCGATGACGCAGTCGGCCGTCAGCCATGCGCTGAAGCGGCTGCGCGAGGCGCTGGGCGAGGATCTGTTCGTGCGTCAGGCCTTCGGGATGAAGCCGACGTCGCGGGCCGAGGGGCTCTGGCCGGAGGTCCGGTCGGCGCTGACGCGGCTGCGGGTGGCGCTGGATCCCGGCGACTACCAGCCGACGTCGGAGGAGTACACCTTCCGCCTCGCGATGGCCGACGCGACGGCCGCGCTGATCCTGCCGCCGCTGATGCAGCAGCTGGAGCGCATGCGCGCTCTGGCCAATGTCCACGTGCTGCCGCTGACCACGCGCGATCCGCGCCAGTTGCTGGAGCAGGGCGAAGCGGACTTCGCGCTCGGCTATTTCCCGAACGCGGTCGCCGCGCTGAAGGGGCAGGGCGACATGGCGGCGATCCGCCAGCAGCGGCTGTACGACTCCTACTACGTCTGCGTGATGCGCCGTGCCCATCCGCTGGCCGACCAGGAGCTCACACTCGACGCCTTCTGCCAGGCCCATCACCTGCTGGTGAGCTTTTCAGGCCGGCCCTACGGCTTCGTCGACGAGGCGCTGGCGGCGCTCAAGCGCAGCCGGCGCATCGCGCTGACCGTCAACCAGTTCTTCACCGCCGGCCGGGTGGTGGCGCATTCCGACCTGCTGACGGTGCTGCCGCAGTCCTTCATCACCGCCACCGGCTACCAGGACGCGCTCATCTACAGGCCGCTGCCGATGCCGCTGTCGCCGGTACACGTGGACGTGCTCTGGCACCTGCGCAACGAGGACCGCAGCGCCCAGCGCTGGATGCGCGAACGGCTGATCGATGCGGTGCGTCCGCCGACCGCCGATGCGCCTGCCAGCACGCCGGCCGACGTGAGCGGCGACAATCGCGCCCCATGAGCATTGCCCACGACCTTTCCGACGCCGAGTTCGACGAACTCGACGAACTCCTGGCCATCACCCCCGAGCCGCTCGAGCCGCTGGACGCCTCGATGCTGGACGGCTACCTGGCCGGCGTGCTGGTGCAGCCCCGCCTGATCCCGATCGAGGAATGGCTGCCGCCCATCTTCGACTACGAAGGCCGCGCGCTGCCCGACGACGTCGATCCCGACTGGCTGGCCCGCATCCGCGCGCTGGCGGAGCGCCGCTTCGCCTCGTTGAACCAGAGCATGCTGGAGCAGGGCTGGTTCTACCCGGTGGTGCTGGACCTCGACGCGGAGGAGGCCAGCGAGGAAGCGGGCGCGGAAGGCGCCGAGGCCCAGGCGGCCGTCGAGTCCGCCGCGGCGGAAGCCACCGTCGATGAGCCGGTGGATCCGGACGCGCCGCAACTGCCGGACGATCCGATCACCCAGGCGCTGCTGCCGTGGGTCGGCGGCTTCGAGTACGCCGCGGTGACCTTCCCCGACCTGCACGAGCAGGCCGACGACAACATCAATGCGCTGCTGGCGCGCCTGTACCGCCACCTGCCGGCCGAGACGCCGGAAGAGGTCGAGATCGTCGAGCTGCTGAACCAGGAGCATCCGCTCAAGAACCTCGACGAGGCCATCGAGGACCTGATCCTGACGGTCGTCGACCTGCAGGAAGCGACGGAGCAGCAGCGCTATCACGTGGAGCAGGTGCGCCGCGATACCCCGAAGCTGGGCCGCAACGACCCGTGCCACTGCGGTTCTGGCAAGAAGTTCAAGAACTGCCACGGCGCGGCCTGATCGCCGCCGCCCGTCACGCCTCGCGCGGGGCGCGGTGACGACGAAGAAGACTGTGAAGACGCATCACGCCGGCCCACGCGCCGGCGTTTTTCATGGTCAGGGGGCGGTCGTGAAGTCGGCGATCGACACGGTCCGCAGCGCCGCATCCAGCAGCACGACATCGCCGCCGAGCAGCCGGCTGGCCTCGCGCGCCGCGCCCAGCACGGAGCGGCAGGCGGCCAGCATCGTCTCCGGCGGCGACAGCCGCACGCGCGGTCCGGAGACCGCGATGGCGCCTTGCATGCGCCCATCGATCGCGAACACCGGCGCGGCCACCGAGGCCGTGTCCGGTTCGCGCTCACCGTAGGACGCGGCCCATCCGCGCTCGCGGATCGTCGTGAAGCCCGCGCGCTGGTCGCTCGAGAACGCGCACAGCACCTTGCCCGACGCGCCCTGGTGCAGCGCGTACTGCTGCCCCACCGCCACCGCCGCGCGCACCGAACGCGCCGGCTCCCAGCGATGGATCGCGATCCGCGCTTCACCGTGCCGGACGTAGAACGACGCCGTCTCTCCCGTGTCCGCGCTGAGCTGCTTGAGTAGCGGCTCCACGATCGGCCCGACATGGAACGAGCGCTGGTAGATCGTCGCCAGCCGCAGCGGCGCCGGCCCGATCGCGTACTGCCCGTCCGGCAGCCGCCGCACGAAGCCGCCGTGTTCCAGCGCTGCCAGCAGCCGCAGCACGGTGCTCTTGTAGAGGCCGGTGCGCCGCGATAACTCCGCCAGCGACAGGGCGTCATCGTCCTGGCCGAACGCGCCCAGCAGCGCGAACGCGCGGTCGAGCACGGCCACGCCGCTGGATTCGGCGGAAGCCTCGGGGTTCTCGGAAGGTGCGCTGTCTGATTCGGCCACGGGTAATCCCTCGTCTCGGGCATCGCGGAGACGTCCTACAGTTCTATCAAACAAACCAACGTTCTGCTAGATAGAACAAACACGGAGACGCGACATGACGAAGTTCCTGGCCCCGCAGTGCCTGATCCGAGGCGCCGCCTTCACCCTGATCGCTGCCGCGAGCGCAGGCATGACCGCAACCGCGGCGCTGGCCGCCGACGCCGCCTTCCCGACCCAGCCCATCCGCCTGATCGTCCCGTTCCCGCCCGGCGGCGGCACGGACATCGTGTCGCGCCTGATCCTGGAGAAGGTGCGCGAGGACACCGGCTGGACCTTCGTCCCGGACAACAAGGCCGGCGCTGGCGGCAACATCGGGCTGGACGCCGTCGCCAAGAGCAAGGCCGACGGCTACACGCTGGGCATGGGCCAGACCGCCAACCTGGCGATCAACCCGACGCTCTATCCCAAGATGCCTTACGACGCGGCCAAGGCCTTCACGCCGGTCGCGCTGGTCGCGGGACAGCCGGTGGTGCTGGTGGTCTCGTCGTCCTCCAGCTTCAAGACGGTCGCCGACCTGGTCGCCGCCGCCAAGGCAAAACCCGGCACCTTGACAATGGCCTCCGCCGGCAACGGCACGGTGGGCCATCTGACGGGGGAGCTGTTCTCCAAGCAGGCCGCCATCCAGGTGACCCACATCCCCTACAAGGGTGCCGGCCCGGCGGCGACGGACCTGCTCGGCGGTCAGGTGGACTACTACTTCGCAACGCCGCAGACGGTGGTGCCTTTCATCAAGGCCGGCAAGCTGCGCGCGCTGGCCATCAGTTCGGCCGTCCGGCTGCCGGTGCTGCCTGATGTCCCCACGGTGGCCGAGAGCGGCTTCAAGGGCTTCGACACCTCGGACTGGAAGATGATCGTGGCGCCCGCCGGCACGCCGGCGGCGGTCGTGACCCGGATGAACGCGCAGGTGCAGAAGGCACTGTCCAAGGCGGCCACGATCGGCCAGTTGCAGTCCGAAGGCAGCGTGCCCATGGCCGGCACGCCGCAGCAGGCCGCGCAGTTCCTGGCGCGCGAACAGAAGCGCTGGGGCGACGTGGTCCGCAGCGGCAACGTCAAGGTCGACTGACCGACCGCGCGGCGGAGCTTCGGATGAGCCCATCATGAGTCAATCTCCCTTGCGCGGCGTCCGCGTCCTCGACCTCACCAACGTGCTGGCCGGACCCTTCGCCTGCCACCAGCTGGCGCACCTGGGCGCCGACGTGATCAAGGTCGAGGCGCGCGAAACCGGCGACCTCGCCCGCCAGCTCGGCGCCGACACGGCGCTGAACCAGGCGCACATGGGCGTGTCCTTCCTGGCGCAGAACCCGGGGAAGCGCTCCATCACCATCGATCTGAAGCGGCCGTCCGGCAAGGCGGTGTTCCGCAAGCTGGTGGCGACGGCGGACGTGGTCGTCGAAAACTTCCGGCCGGGCGTGATGCAGCGGCTGGGCGTCGGCTTCGACGAGCTGCGTCAGGTCAATCCGCGGCTGGTCTATTGCGCGATCTCGGGCTTCGGCCAGGACGGGCCGCTGCGCGACCTGCCCGCGTACGACCAGATCATCCAGGGCATGTCCGGGATGATGAGCATCACCGGCGGCCCGGACACGGCGCCTTTCCGCGTCGGCCACCCCGTGGCGGACACCATCGGCGGTCTGACGGCGGCGATGGCGATCGCCGCGGCGCTGGCGGACAAGGAACGCGCCGATGCGACCTTCATCGACGTGTCGATGCTCGAGGCCGCCATGGCGACGATGGGATGGGCGGTGTCCAACCTGCTGGTCGCGGGTCGCGAGCCCCAGCCGATGGGCAACGACAACGTGACGGCCAGCCCGTCCGGCACCTTCCGCACGGGGCAGGGGCTGCTGAACATCGCGGCCAACAAGCAGGAGCAGTTCGAGGCCGTCTGCGACACGGTCGGTCATCCGGAGTGGAAGACCGATCCGCGTTTCGTCGACCGGCATGCGCGTTTGAAGCACCGGGCCGAACTCAAGCATCTGCTGGAGGCGGCGATGAGCGACCGCTCCGCCGCCGACTGGTGGCAGCGCCTGAACGAGGCGGGCGTGCCCGCGGGACCGGTGTACTCGGTCAAGGAAGCGCTTGCCCACCCGCAGATCGCCGATCGGGGGATGGTCGCCAGCTTCGAGAACGTGCCTGGCGTCGGGCGCGACGTCCGCGTGCTGCGCACCGGCTTCAAGCTGAACGGGCAGGCGCCGTCCGTGTCGACACCGCCGCCGCGGCTCGGCCAGCACACCGAGGCGATCCTGGAAGAACTGGGTTATGGCGTCGCCGAGCGCGCCGCGCTGAAAGAGGAGAAGGCCGTATGAGCGCCAACGACGACAAGGCGTCCGCCAGCGGCGGGCCGGTCCACGATCAACGCGTCCCGGACTGGTGGCGCACCTCGATCATCGAGATGTCGCCCGGCGTGATCCGCTACGGCGGCCACGCCATCCAGGACCTGATCGGGCAGGTCAGCTTCGCCCAGATGATCTGGCTGATGACGCGCGGCGAGCTGCCCGGGTCGGAGCAGGCCAAACTGCTGGACGTCGCGCTGATGGCGGCCGTCGACCACGGCCCGCAGGCGCCGAGCATCGCCATCGCGCGCATGGCCGCGACCTGCGGCGTCGGCCTCAACAACGCGATGGCGTCGGCGATCAACGTGCTCGGCGACGTGCACGGCGGCGCGGGCGAGCAATGCGTGGAGATGCTGCAGTCGATCGCGAGGCGCATGGACGCGGGGGGCTCGCTCGAAGACGCCACCGCCGCGGGCCTGGACGAGGCGATCGAACTGCGCGGCAAGTTCGTCTCGGGATTCGGGCATCGTTTCCATCCGGTGGACCCGCGCGCGCCGCGGCTGCTGGAGCTGGTGGACGAGGCCGCCCAGCTCGGCGTGGTGTCCGGGCGCTTCGCGACGATCGCCCGCGCGGTCGAAGCGGAGCTGCAACGGCGCAAGGACGGCCGTCGCATTCCGATGAACATCGACGGCGCGACCGCCGTGATCTACGCCGAGCTCGGCTTCCCGGCGCCGCTGGCGCGGGGGCTGTTCTGCATCTCGCGCTCGGTGGGCATCCTGGCCCACGCCTGGGAGCAGACGCAGCAGGGTGGCCGCAACAAGGGCCCGATGCCGCGCGAGTACCTGTGGACCTACGACGGTCCGCCGGCCAAGCGTTGAAGCTGGGCCGCGGCGGTCGGACGCGCTGCTGCGCGCCCGGATGCGCCGCGACGTCGCGTGCGCTCAGACCTCGATGACGAGGTCCGGCCGGTAGTCTTCCTGCTCGCCCTTGTTGGCGTAGCCCAGCGGATTCGCGACGACGCGGCAGCGGTGCGGCGTCTCGCCGCGCGGCCCTGAGGCGGACTCGACGACGTAGTCGTGGGCGCAATGCAGGTGGCCGTGCAGCCACAGGTCCGCATAGGGCAGCAGGTCGTCGAGCGAATTGCAGAAGCCGGCCGTGCCCGGTGTCAGACCGTAGCGCGGATCGGCACTGCGCAGGCTGGGCGCGTAGTGGGTCACCGCCACCGTCTTGCCGTCGAAGGGCCGTTCGAGCGCCTCGCGCAGCCAGGCCTGGCACTCCAGCGCCAGGTCGCGCTGCCGTTCCGCCAGCATGTGCTGCCCGTCCACCAGCGTCGAGAACCGACGCAGGTAGTGATTCGCCGCCCGGAACGCCTTCTCTCTGGCCGCCAACTGCTTCGTCGGCGTCGCCTCGCGCGCGGCCAGCGCGTCGAAGTCCGCCCACAGCGTCGTGCCGAGGAAACGCACGTCGCCGATGACGATCTCCTCGCGGTCCAGCCACTCGATGCCGAGATCGGCGCAGGTCTGGCGCAGCCGTGCATGCGCGGTGGCGAAGTCGATGCCGTCGTACTCATGGTTGCCCGGCACATAGAGCACGCGCGGCCACGGCGCGCCGTCGCGCTTCGGCGAGAAACGGCCCAGGCCGAAATCGTCCGTCACCAGCCGGGAGCCGGTCTGGTACGAGCCGACGTCGCCGGCCAGCACCAGCAGGTCGACGCCCGGCGCGGCCACGGTCTGGAAGTCGGTCTGGCGCTCGAGATGGAGGTCGGAGATCAGTTGCAGGCGCACGGCGGATCCGCAAAGGGCGGAGAACGGAAAGCGCGATTGTCCAACGTCAAGGACGGAGCAAGCTGCGGCGTCGCTGCGGCTTTCCGGAAGCGACCCTGTGACACACTGATCCGAGGCCGGTCGTCGGCCGCTCACAGAGGGAGATCACGATGAAGATCCTCGTCGCCGTCGATGGCAGCACCTACTCGAAGCGCATGCTGGCCTATCTCTCCGCCCACGACGAGTGGCTGGGCGGGGCGCATGACTACACCGTGGTGCACGTGGTCCCCGGCGTGCCGCCGCGCGCGGCCGCGGTGCTGGACAAGGCCGTGCTCGCCGAGTACTACCAGGAAGAGGCCGAGAAGGTCCTCAAGCCGATCCGTAGCTTCATGGACAAGCGCGGCATCAAGGCCCAGTACGTGGTCAAGACCGGGCACGCGTCCGAAGCGATCACGGCCGTGGCCGAGAAGGGCCGCTTCGATCTGCTGATGATGGGCTCGCACGGCCACACGGCGTTGGGCAAGCTGGTGCTGGGCTCGGTCGCCACCAAGGTCATGGCCCACAGCGACGTGCCGGTGCTCCTGATCCGCTGATCCTCTGTCCGGAATGCAAAAGGCGCCGACGTGGGGCGCCTTGGGCGTCAGCCGCGTCGCGCGGCCATCCAGGACAGGGGCGATTCCACCGCGGCCGGAGGCGCGGACTCCGATTCCAGCCCGTAGTCGCTGCGCCGGAAGTCCTCGTACTCGCTCTCGTCGCCGAAGCTGGCTTCCATGCCGAAGGCGGTGCCCATGTCGGCCGGCTCCGGCTCATGGCCGGCAGGCGAATTGCGACGGAAAAGGCTCAGGGCGGAGGAGATTCGCATGATGGACCTCGTCGGAAAGCACGGGGTGTGGCCGCCGCGCGGCGACGATGCTTCGCCGCGTGGTGAAGCACAGTTTGCGCGTCTTTGTCTTCAGGCAAATCCCCAGATCGCGGGTGCGCTGGAATCGCGTTCACAAATACACACAGATTGGGGCGTGCCCACCACAGGTGCGGCGAAATAACCACGTGCCCCACTTAGGTGTGATGCCCCCCTCAATCAGGGGTGACTATGCTCCGGGCCTTCCCTAATGCGTGGAAGCCATTGCTTTCTCATGTCTCCACTGATTCACAAATCGATGACCTGGGCGATCGTCGGCAGCGTTGTGCTGACTTCCGCCTGGCTGGCCAATTCCGTGCAGGACAAGCATGAGCGCGGCGGTTTCCGCATGCGCCTGGCGGAGCAGGGCGCCACGCCCGCCTCGGCCGCGCCCGCCGTGACGCCGGCCCACGTGCAAGCGCAGACCAAGATCCAGGTCGCCGCCCTCAAGCGCTGATCAAGGCGTCCCTGGCCCCCCGGGCCAACGCTTCCCCGATCTGATCCAGCAACGCCGGAGGCGCCCCGCCTTCCGGCGCAGTCGCCTTTCCGACCTTCGCGGCGCCCACGGCGCCCACAGCGTTCTCGCTGCCGAGCTTCCATTGGTGCCAGTACAGGGCCACGGCCACCTGCACCTCCGGCCGCAGCGCCACCAGTTCCCCGCTCGCGAGCAGTGGCCGGACCTGCAACTCCGGCGCGACGCCCACCCCCCAACCCATCCGCACCGCGTTCACATAACCCTCGCTGGACGGCACGTAACGGGCGTTCAGCCGGGCGGAGCGCAGTCCCATCGCCTGCCGGACCCATTGCTGCTGGGCGTCGTCCTTGCGGTTGAACACCAGGAAGGGCACCTGCGCGAAGTTGGCCGCGCCCAGTCCGTTGGGCAGCATCCGCGCCGCGAAGTCCGGACTGGCGACGGCGATGTAGCGCATCACGCCCAGCGGCTGGGCGATGCAGCCGCGCAGGGCCTGCGGCACGGTCGTGACGCAGCCCAGCACCTCGCCCTGGCGCAGCCAGTCGTGGGTGAAGTCCTGGTCGTCGACAACCAGTTCCAGGCCGAATCCCTCCCGCATGCCCCGCTGCACCAGCGGGTCGAGCGCCGGCAGCACCCAGGTGGCGAGGCTGTCCGCGTTGACGGCGATGGGCAGTCGTTCGGTCTGCGCCGACTGCACGCCGAGCTCCCGTACCACGTCCGAACGCAGCGCCGCCAACTGACGGGCGTAACGCAGCAGGCGCTTGCCGGGTTCCGTGAGCCGCAGCGGGCGGGAGCGGACGACCAGCAGCTGCCCGACCTGCGCCTCCAGGCTGCGCAGGCGCTGCGACACGGCGCTCTGCGTGATGGCCAGGGTTTCGGCCGCCCGGTCGAAGCTGCGTTCGTCGGCGAGCGCGGCGAGGCAATCGAGTCCGGCGGCGTCCAGGTCTTTCATCAGCGTCTCTAATGGATTCGCTGAGATATTAATTCTTCTTCATCAAAACCGGGTCGCTCCCCACAATCCCGCCCACGACGCCCTCAGGGGTGTGGCAACGCTCGCCCCGAAATCCCACCTTCCGCCTTCAAGCATTCATCGCCGATGTCTTCCCCCAGCACAGCCCTGTTGCAAGGTTGGCTCACCGGAGCCGGCCTGATCGTCGCCATCGGCGCGCAGAACGCGCTGGTGCTGCGCCAGGGCCTGATGCGCCAGCATGTGGCGCCGGTCGTGGTGGTGTGCGCGCTGTCGGACATGCTGCTGATCTGGCTGGGCGTGTTCGGCCTGGGCCGGCTGATCGCCGCGAGCCCGCTGCTGATGGAAGTCTTCCGCTGGGGCGGTGCCGCGTTCCTGCTGGCCTACGGCGCGAAGGCCGCGATGCGCGCGCTGTCGCCCCGGGCCGGCCTGCAGGCGCAGGCGGGCAGCGCGTCGCTGTCGGCGGTGCTGGGCAGCACCCTGGCCATGACGTATCTGAACCCCCATGTCTACCTGGACACGGTGGTGCTGCTGGGCACCGTCGGCGCGCAGCAGCCGGCGGGCCTGCAGCTGCCGTTCGCGGCGGGCGCCTCGGTGGCGTCCTGGATGTGGTTCTCGCTGCTGGGCTTCGGCGCGGCGGCGGTGGCGCCGGCGTTGCGCCGGCCGGCGGTCTGGCGCAGCATCGATGCCTTGATCGCCCTCGTGATGGCTTTGCTGGGACTGCAGCTGATCCTGCGCCCGCTGGCCTGAACCTCGACTGTCCAACGCTGAACCGCAGCAGAACCACAAGTTCACCTGGAGCTCTCCATGAAGGTCATCGTCCTCGGCGCCGGCATCATCGGCATCCACACCGCCTGGTACCTGCTGGACCAGGGCCACGATGTCGTGGTCGTCGACCGGCAGCCCGACGCGGCGCTGGAGACCAGCTTCGCCAACGGCGCGCAGATCTCGGTCTGCTTCTGCGAACCCTGGGCCAACGCCGGCGCCCCGTTCAAGGTGGCGAAGTGGCTGCTGAAGGACGACGCGCCGCTGCTGTTCCGTCCGCGGCTGGATCCGGCGCAATGGCGCTGGGGCCTGTCCTTCCTGGGCCAGTGCACGACGGCCGCGTTCGAGCGCAACGTCGAGCAGCTCGTGCGCCTGGGCCGCTACAGCCATGAATCGCTGCAGTCGCTGGTCGCGGACACGGGCATCGAATACAACCGCCTGCAGAAGGGCATCCTGCACTTCTTCGGCAGCGAGGCCGATTTCGAGGCCGGCGCGCAGGGCGCCGAGATCATGCGCCGCCACGGCGTCGACCGCCGCGTGCTGAGCCGCGACGAGGTCCTGGCGATCGAGCCCGCGCTGCGCTCGGCGCAGCACGCGGTGTTCGGCGGCACCTACACGCCGAGCGACGAATCCGGCGACGCGCGCGTCTTCACGCAGGCGCTGGCGAAGCTGGCCGAGAAAAGAGGCGCGCAGTTCCTGTGGAACCACGACATCGTGACGCTGCAGCCGCAAGGCGGCGCACAGGGCAACGAGATCGCCGGCGTGCAGATCCGGTCGCGCGAGACCGGCCAGACGCAATGGCTGAAGGGCGACGCCTATGTCGTGGCGCTGGCGTCGTACGCGCCGGCCCTGACGAAGTCGCTGGGCGAGCACCTCAACATCTATCCGGCCAAGGGCTACTCGGCCACGCTGCGTCTCAAGAAGCCCGAGCAGGCCAGCACCGTCAGCCTGCTGGACGACGCGCGCAAGATCGCGATCTCGCGCCTGGGCGACTTCGTCCGCATCGCCGGCACGGCGGAACTGGTGGGCCTGGACACCAGCCTGGACAGCCCCACCTCCAAGGTCCGCTGCGAATCGCTGGTGCGCCGCTACGAGGAGCTGTTCCCCGGCGTCGCCGACCTGTCCGAGCCCAACTTCTGGACCGGCCTGCGCCCGAGCACGCCGACCAACGTGCCCTACATCGGCCGCAGCCAGAAGGCGTCCAACCTGTGGATCAACGCCGGCCATGGCACGCTGGGCTGGACACACGGCGCGGGCTCCGGCCGCGCGCTGGCGGAACTGATGAGCGGCAAACGACCGGAACTTGAGTTCGGTTTCTACGGCGACGCCTTGCCCGCCCACGCCGTGCGGAGCCTGCAGCCGGCCTGATCCGGTCGAACCCCGCCCGGCGTCATCGAGGCGCCGGCACCCCGAAACCAGGGCGCGGCTAGAATCCGCGCCCTTTTCGCATTTCCGCCGCGCCGCCATGTCTTCATCGCTTTCCGACCTGCCGCGCGATTTCTGCGCCATCGACTTCGGCACTTCCAACTCGGCCGTCGCCGTGCCCGACATCGAACGCCCCGGCGCGATGCGCCTGGTACCGCTCGAAGACGGCAAGGTGACCATGCCGACGGCGGTCTTCTACTTCGCCGAGGGCCGCCACGACGCCGACGGCCCGCCGCGCGCCTTCGGCCGCGCGGCCATGAGCGCCTACGTCGAGGGCACCGACGGGCGCCTGATGCGTTCGATGAAGAGCATCCTCGGCTCCAGCCTGATCGACCAGGTCACCGACGTCGGCGGCGGTCGCGGGGTGAAGTACATCGACATGCTCAGCGGCTACCTGAAGCGCCTGCGCAAGCAGGCGGGCGCGTCCGATGCGAAGGGCCATGAGCCGCGCCGCGTCGTGCTCGGCCGGCCGGTCTATTTCGTCGACGGCGAGCCCGAGCGCGACGCCGCGGCGCAGGCCTCGCTGGCCGCGGCCGCGCGGGCGGTGGGTTTCGATGATGTGCACTTCCAGTTCGAGCCGATCGCGGCCGCGTTCGACTTCGAACAGCACGCCGACCGCGAGCAGCTCGTGCTGGTGGCCGACATCGGCGGCGGCACCTCGGACTTCTCGATCGTGCGCGTCGGGCCCGACCGCGCCCAGCGGCTGGACCGCCGCGACGACATCCTCGCCGCCCACGGCGTGCACATCGCCGGCACCGACTTCGACCGCCACATCGAGCTGACCGGCATCCTGCGCGAATTCGGCTACCGCGCGCTGGGCCCCGCGAAGATGGGCCAGACGCCGCGCGAGGTGCCCAGCGGCGTCTATTTCGACCTCGCGACCTGGCACCTGATCAACACCTGCTACAGCCCGCAGCGCGTGCTGGAGCTGCGCAACATGAAGGGCTTCTACGGCGATCCGCGCCATCACCAGCGGCTGATGACGGTGCTGGACGAGCGCCTCGGCCATGAGCTCGCGAATCGCGCGGAAGACGCCAAGATCGAAGTCGCCGGCGGCGGCGACTGCGTGATCGACCTGCAACTGATCGAGTCCGGTCTGACGGTGCCGCTGTCGGAAGCCGTGGCACTGGAATCGCTGCGCGGCGACATCGAGCGCATCGCGCAGGCGGGCCGCGAGACGGTCGAGCGCGCGGGACTGAAGCCGTCGGACATCGACGCGCTGTACTTCACCGGCGGCTCGACCGGCCTGACCGTGCTGGCTGACCGCATCGCGGCGGACTACCCCGAGGCCAAGACGGTGCGCGGCGACCGTTTCGCGTCGGTCGCGACCGGATTGGGGCTGCATGCGGCGCGTCTGTTCGCTGCGTGATCCGGACGTGAGGCCGCGGGCCTGAAACCTCGGGATCACCCGGAGGGCTGACCTCGGACATCGGGGGAGGGCGCTGCTAGATTGCCGCCTTCCTCTGCTTAACGGTGCCGACACATGCCCACGCCTCGCGCCTCGTCGTTGATCCCGCTGACCCTGTCCCTGTCCGCCGCGTTCGGCGGGTTCTCCGCGATCGCGGCGCCGGCGGACGAGGCCGCGTCAAGTGCGGCCCAGACCTCGGCCCTGACCTCCGCCGCCAGCCTGGCGCAGATCTATCAGCAGCCGTCCGAGGCGATCCGCGCGGTGCTCGACGCGAAGGCGCTGCCGGTCTACCAGGTCTCGCCGGACCAGCGCACGCTGGCGGTCATCGTCAACCGCAAGTCGCGCGCGATCGCCGAGCTCGCCCGCCCGGTGCTGCGCCAGGCCGGCCTGCGCTACGACCCCGCCACCGACAGCCCGCAGTTGATCGTCGCGATCGAATCGCTGGCGCTGCGCCCGCTCCAGAACGGCGCGGACGGCGCCGCGCGCGCCGTCGCGCTGCCCACGGGCGGCGCCTTCCATCACCTGCGTTTCTCGCCGGACGGCAAGCGCTTCCTGCTGAACCGGCGCACCGACACGGCCGTCGAGCTGTGGGTCGGCGACGTCGTGACGGGCAAGCTCAAGGCCGTGCCCAAGCTCAAGCTCCACACGATGCTGGAGAACGACGTCGTGTGGCTCAACGACCATGAACTCGTCACGCTGACGGTGCCGGCCAAACGCGGCCCGGCGCCGAGTTTCGCCGCGCCTTCGGGCCCGTCGATCCAGGAATCCATCGCGCGCAACTCGCCCGAGCGCACGCAGCAGGACCTGCTGACCAACGCGCAGGAGGCAGCGGTCTTCGCGCACCACGCGACCTCGCAGCTGGCGCGCATCGACCTGAACACCGGCGCGGTGCGGCCGGTCGGCGAGCCGGCGCTCTTCAGCCACCTCGAAGCGCTCGGCACGCCGGGTCAGGTCTTGACGATGCGGCTGCTGCCGCCGTTCAGCTACCAGGTGGGCTGGGATGACTTCGCCGCGCAGGCGGAGGTCCGAGGCGTCGACGGCAAGGTCGCGCCGATCGGCAAGGTGAAGCTGAAAGAGGGCGTGCCGGTGGAAGGCGTGATCACCGGCCCGCGCAACTTCTTCGCCTCGCCCGGCGCGGACGGCGCGGTGTACTGGGTCGAAGCGCTGGACGGCGGCGACAACC
>NZ_DASVNZ010000171.1:0-32202 GCF_036486225.1 Roseateles sp.
GTTCAGGATCGGCCGGAATCGTCGGCGGCATCGGCGGGGACGGCGGCGGCGGGATTTCGGCGGTGGGGTCTCCGCCTGTGCCGGTGCCGCCTCCCGCGCCCGTGCCGCCGTATCCGGTGCCCGTGCCGCCACCCGATCCCGGATCGACGCTGACGGGCGGATGGGTCTGCGGTTTGGACTCCTCGCCGTTGCCGCCGCCGCAGGCGCTCAGCGCCGCGAGCAGGGCGGCGGCCAACGCGGCGCGGCTCGATCGGACGGCGGCGCGACGGAGCCATTCGGCGGGAGTGGGACGGGGGGCGAGCGCCATGCGGAATCCTCTCGGCGCTGCGGCCGGCGTGTTCGGTCCCGACGCGCAGGTCGTGCGTCAGGGCAGCGCATTAAAGTGGTCCGCTACTGGTCGCGTCAATCGATCGCGCCTCTCTGAAATCGACCGTTACCCGTGTTGCCGAATCCGGCGAATGGCACGCCACACGCCTACCTCTTGTGAGGGAGGCGAGGGTCCTCGCAAGCGCGTAGCGCATGACCCGACGCATGACCCGGCACCATGAAAAAAGCCCCGCGGCGCAAGCGCGCCGGCGGGGCTTCAAAAGCGGACGGGTGCGTCGTCAGCCAACCAGGCCCAAGGCCCTCGGCAGCGCCAGCGACAGCGTCGGCCAGTAGGTCACGACCATCAGGAAGCCCAGCATCGTGAGCAGCCACGGCCACACGGCGACGGTGAGTTCGGTGATCCCCATCTTCGTGATCCCCGACGCGACGTAGAGGTTCAAGCCCACCGGCGGATGGCAGAGGCCGACCTCCATGTTCACCGCCATCAGGATGCCCAGGTGCACCGGATCGACGCCGAGCTTGGCCGCCACCGGGAACAGGATGGGCGCCATGATCAGCACGATCGCGGCGGGGTCCATGAAGTTGCCCGCGCCCAGCAGGATCAGGTTGACCAGCAGCAGGAAGACGAACAGTCCGAAGCCCTGCGCCGACATCCACGCGGCCATCGTCTGCGGGATCTGCTCCGAGGCCATCAGGAAGCTGAACAGCACCGCGTTGGTGATGATGTACAGCAGCATGGAGCTCATCGCCGCGGCCTTCAGCAGCACCTTGGGCACTTCCTTCAGGCCCATGTCCTTGTAGACGAAGACCGAGATGATGAAGGCGTACACCGCCGCCACGGCGGCCGCTTCGGTCGGGGTGAACTTGCCGCTGTAGATGCCGCCGATGACGACGACGATCAGCATCAGGCCCCAGAAGCTGTCGCGGAAGGCCTTGAAGCGCTCGCCCCAGGTGGCCTTGACCATGCGCGGGTAGTCGTACTTCTTGGCGCGGTACCAGGTCGTGATGCCCAGCAGGATCGACAGGCACACGCCCGGCACGACGCCGGCCATGAACAGCTGGCCGACGGACGCGGTGCCGACGATCTCGCCGTGCGGGCCCGTCGCCGACATGCCGGCCGTGGCGATGGAGAACATCACCAGGTTGATCGACGGCGGGAACAGGATGCCCAGCGCGCCCGACGTCGTGATCACCCCGGCCCCGAACTGCTTCGGATAGCCCTGCTTGGTCATCGCCGGCAGGATGATGGAGCCGACCGCGACCACCGTCGCCACCGACGAGCCCGAGATCGCCGCGAACATCGCGCAGGCCAGCACGCCGGCCAGGCCGAGGCCGCCGTACCAGTGGCCGATCATGGTGGTGGCGAAGTGGATGATCCGCCTCGCCACCCCGCCGTGCGTCAGGAAGTTGCCCGCGAGGATGAAGAACGGGACGGCCATGATCTCGAACTTCTCGATGCCGGTGAACAGCTTGAGCGCGACCGATTCGATCGGCACGTTCGTCATCGTGAAGAGGTAGGTCAGGACCGTCAGGCCCAGCGAGATCGAGATCGGCATGCCGGTGAGCATCAGCACCACCAGCAGCGAGAAGATGATCAGCGTGTTCATGCGCGGTCTCCCTTCGAAGCTTCCTCGGCGGCCTTCACCGAGCCCACCGCGGCGACGTCGTCCTCGATGCCTTCGACATGGCCGTGGTCCGCGTGCGGCGCCTCACCGGTGCGGATGAAGGTCCAGCACACCTGCAGGAAGCGGAAGCACATCAGGTACGAGCCCAGCGGCACGCAGGAGTAGGCGATCCAGGTCGGGATCTCCAGGTCCGGCGAGGTCGGGCCTTCGAAGAGGTCCGGGTTCTCGATGCCGAAGGCATGCGTGAACGCGTAGTGCGCGCCGTTCTCCCACACGAAGGTCGCACCCAGCGTGCCCACCGTGGCGGTGAAGACCGCGCCGGCCAGCAGGCTGAAGATCACCAGGTACTTCGCATGCTCGGGCTTGAGCTTGCGCACCACCACGTCGACCCCGACGTGGGTCCCGGCGCGAACGCCGTAGGCCGCGCCGAACTTCGCCATCCACACGAACATGTAGATGCACAGCTCCTGCGCCCAGCTCACGTCGATGCGGATGACGTAGTCCTGCACCGCCGGCACGCCGGCCAGGAATCGGTGCAGCACGGCCATCGCGATCACCAGCGTCGCGGCGCCCATGAGGAACGCGATCAGCGTTTCCTCCAATCGATCCAGCCACTTCAATGACATGGCGGTCTCCTTCAGGCAAAGAAAAGCCGCGCCGCCTAAGCAGGGCGCGGCTGAGGACGGGCGGTGAGCGGCTTACTTCGTCGGGGGGACGAAACCGGCGGCCTTGTAGGCGGCTTCGACGGTGCCCTTGCCCACGCGCGACTCCATCTCCTTGTGGACCGGCATCAGCGCCAGCTTCCACTCGTTCACTTCCGCCGGCGTCAGCGTGTAGATGGTCGTCTTGCCGCTGGCCTTGATCTTCTCGAAGGCCTGCTGGTTCTCGGTCTGCGCGATCGCGTTGGCGTAGGTGGTCGCGTCCTTGACGCTGCTGTCGACCACAGCCTTCAGATCGGCCGGCAGGCCGTCATAGAACTTCTTGTTGATGATCAGCGCGTAGGCCAGGTGGCCATGGTTGCTGATCGTCGTGTGCTTCTGCACCTCGTAGGTCTTCTGGGTGTAGAAGTTGGACGGCACGCCTTCGGTGCCGTCGACCACGCCGGACTGCAGCGCCTGGTACAGCTCGGAGAAGGCCATCACCTGCGGGATCGCGCCCAGCGCGCGCATCTGCGCGTCCAGCACCTTGGAGGACTGGATCCGCATCTTCAGGCCCTTGAAGTCCGCCACATGGTGCAGCGGCTTGTTCGCGCTCATGATGTGGAAGCCGTTGTCCCAGAAGGCCAGGCCCTTGATGCCCTTGGGCTCGAGCTTCTTGAACAGCTCCATGCCCAGGGTGTTGGTCGTGTTGCGGAACGAGGCGTCGTCCTTGAACAGGAAGGGCAGGTCGAAGACCTCGAATTCCTTGACGCCCAGCGGACCGAACTTGGCCAGCGACGGGGCCAGCATCTGGACCGAGCCGAGCTGCAGCGCTTCGAGCTCTTCCTTGTCCTTGTAGAGCTGACTGTTCGGGTAGACCTCGACCTTCAGCTTGCCCTTGCTGCGCTCCTCGGCGAGCTCCTTGAAGCGCTGCGCGCCCTTGCCCTTGGGGGTGTCGGGGGCGACGACGTGGCTCAGCTTGATGACGATCGGGGCCTGGGCGAAGGCGGACGCGGTAGCGGCCAGACCTGCGACGGCGAGGGCAGCCGACAGCAGCAGGCGGCGGGGGAATTTGGCGGACATGCGGTCTCCTGGTGTTCTTCGCGAGTGTTCTTCGGGATCCGCCCATCAGGCGCAGTGACGACCTGTCGCGGAATGTGGCGGATTGTGGAAATCCGGTTCCCGCGCCGCCAGTTGTGGACTTCCACATTGGGGAAACACGTATCCCGCGGGGCCCGTCGTGCGCTCTGCGCAGCACAGCACCTAGACTGCCGCCATGGCCGCGTCCCGACGTCTCCTCCACCTGCTCAAGCGCGCAAGCTGGGCCCTGCCTGTGGTGCTCGCGCTGGCCTTCGCCGCGTCGGTGGGCGTGTGGCTGCGCTTGAGCGACATGCGCGATCTGGAGGAGGAACGGCTGACGCTGATTGCCGATTCGCTGTCGCTGGAGGCGCGCATCTCCGACTGGCTCAATGCGGAGCATGCGGCGGTGGACCGTCTTGCGCAGCAGCTGCCGGGGAACGTCGACGACCAGATGCTGCTGAACCATCGCGCGGTGGCGGAAGGGTTGCGACGGCTGTGGGTCAGCGTGACGGTGCTCGACGGCAACAACCGCGTCATCGCGCATGTGCCGCAGCAGACGCCGCAAGCGCTGGCGCCCTCGCGGGAGCGCAGCGGCGTGAGCCTGGATGAAGGCGGGCTGACCGCGCACTGGAGTTCGCCGCGACCGCAGGGCGGCCGGCTGGTCGTGCGCTTCGCGCCGAGCGCGCTGCTGCGGCAGACGCTGCCGTGGTGGCTTTCCCAGAAGTACGACGTGCGGCTGGTCGACGGCCTGGGGCAGCGGCTCGCGCAGACCGGAGACGCGCTCGCGTCGCCCGACACGCAGAGCTACCGCGTCAGCGTGGACCCGGCGATGCGCGAGACCTGGCTCGAGCTCAACACGCGTGTGCCGCACCGCCCGTGGTGGTACACGCTGGCGGCGGGGCTGATGGGCGTGTTCCTGCTGCTGTCGGCGCTGGCCAGCGGCATGCTGCGCCGACAGATGCGCGAGGTGCGGCGCGCCGAAGGCGAAGCACGGACCGAGGCGGCCTGGCGTCGCGCGGTCGAGGACTCGCTGACGGTGGGTCTGCGCGGTCGCGACCTGGACGGCCGATTGACGCATGTGAACCGCGCGTTCTGCGACCTGGTGGGCTACAGCGCCGAGGAATTGCTCGGCCAGCTGCCGCCGATGCCGTACTGGCTGCCCGACGAGATGGAGGACAGCTTGCGCCGCCATCAGCGCAACATGGCCGGCGGCGCGCCGCGCGAGGGCTACGAGGCGCGCTGGATGCACCGCGAGGGCCACGAGCTGGACGTGATGATCTTCGAGGCGCCACTGGTGGACGCGAACGGCGTGCAGATCGGCTGGATGGGCTCGATCGTCGACATCAGCGCGCGCAAGCAGAACGAGGAGCGCGACCGTCGCCGCACCGAAGCGCTCGCGCACCAGGCGCGGCTGAGCACGCTGGGCGAGGTGGCGTCGGCGCTGGCGCATCAGCTGAACCAGCCGCTGGCGGCGATCGCGGGCTACAACGCGGGGGCGCTGCGCTCGCTGGAGCGCACGGGCCAGACCGATGAGATCGTGATGGAGGCGCTGCGCCGGCTCGGCGAGCAGGCACAGGAGGCCGGCCGCATCGTGCAGCGTATCCGCGCGTTCCTGACGCGACGCGCGCCGCAGCCGGAGCGTTGCGCGGTGCCGGAACTGGCGGCGCGCGTGCTGGCGCTGCTCAAGCGCGACCTGCGCGGCGTGCTCGTCGAGGTGGCGATGCCATCCGGCCTGCCGGATGTGCAGGCCGACGCCGTGCTGATCGAGCAGGTGCTGATCAACCTGGTCCGCAACGCGCTCGACGAGCTGCACGGCAAGCCGGGATCTCAGGTGCGCATCGCTGCGCAGCGCGTCGGCGATCGCTTCGTGCGGGTCGATGTCGACGACAACGGACCCGGCCTGCAAGGACGCGGCATCGACCAGCTGACGACGGCGTTCTATTCGACGAAGTCCGAAGGCATGGGCATGGGGCTGGCGATCTGCCGGTCGGTGATCGAGGCGCACCACGGCGGCATGGAAGCCGGCGCGAGCGCGCTTGGCGGCGCGAGGATCAGCTTCACGCTGCCGCTGTGCCCGGGGCAGGGCGCCTGCGACGGCAGCGAGCTCGCTCCCGGCATCGGCATCGGACAACACAAGGAGGGCGCGCGATGAGCGACCCACAGGCGACGGTCCACCTGGTGGACGATGAGGCGGCGGTGCGTGACGCGCTGGCCTTCCTGATGCGCACGCACGGATTGCGGGTGGAAGCACATGCGAGCGGCCCGGCGCTGTTCGAGGCGCTCGACCGCGCGATCGAGCCGCACGGCTGCATCGTGCTGGACGTGCGGATGGAGCCGCTGTCCGGCCTGCAGGTGCACGACGAGCTGATCGCGCGCGGCGTGCTGCTGCCGGTGATCTTCCTGAGCGGCCACGGCGACATCCCGATGGCGGTGGACGCGATGCAGAAGGGGGCGCTCGACTTCGTCGAGAAGCCGTTCAACGACCAGGCGCTGGTCAACAAGGTGCAGCGCGCGATCGCGACGGACATCCACCGCTGGCGTGAATCGCGCGCCCACGCGGACGTCGCCGGCAAGCTCGCCAGCCTGACCGACCGCGAACACGAGGTTGCGGTGCTGGTCGCGGCCGGCAAGCTCAACAAGCAGGTCGCCGACGAACTCGGCATCGCGATCCGCACGGTGGAGGTCCACCGCGCGAGGGCGTTCACCAAGCTGGGTCTGCGCTCCGCGGCGGAACTGGCGACGATGCTGGAGCGGTTCGAGGTGAAGGGCGGCTCAGGCCGCCCGGATCACCAGTGACACGTTGCTGCCGCCGAACGCGAAGGAGTTGCTGACCATCGCCTTCGACGCATCGAAGGCGCGGGGCTCGCGGATCACGTCGGCGATCTCCTCGAGTTCGCTCTTGCCGATGTGCGCGCTCGGCGGGAGTTCCCCGCGACGCATCGCCTGAACGCAGGCGACCAGCTCCAGCGCGCCGCCCGCCCCGATCAGGTGACCATGCAGCGCCTTGGTCGCGCTGACCGGCACGCCGCGCACGCCGAAGACGCGCGACAGCGATTCGGCCTCGACCGTGTCGCCCACGTCCGTCGCCGTGCCGTGCGCATTCACGTAGCCGACCTGAGACGCCTCGATGCCCGCGTCGGCCAGCGCGGCGCGCAGCGCGCGCTCCTGGCCGTCGGCGTCGGGACGCGACAGGTGCACCGCGTCGACGCTATGCCCGTAACCGGCCAGCACGGCAAGCGCCGACGCGCCGCGTGCGCGGGCGTGGCTCTCCGTCTCCAGCACCAGCGCCGCCGCGCCTTCGCCCAGCACCAGGCCCTTGCGCGTGTCGTCGAACGGCCGGCAGCTGCGTGACGGGTCTTCCGGATCCGCCGGCGCCATCACGCCCATCGCCTGCCACGCGGCCACCGAGCCCGGGTTCAGCATCGCCTCCGATCCCCCCACCAGCGCCACGTCCGCGCGGCCCTGGCGCAGCAGCATCAGCGCCTCGCCGATCGCCTGCGCCGAGGAAGCGCAGGCGTTGGAGATCGTCAGCATCGCCGCCTTCAGCCCGTACTTCATCGCCAGGTGCGACGCGGCCGAGTTGCTCATCACCCGCACCACCGTGTAGGGATGGATGCGCGGCGTCTCCTTCGTCAGGTGTTCGCCGTAGGACTGCTGCAGCGCGTTCGAGCCGCCCAGCCCCGTGCCCCAGGCCACCGCCGAGCGCTCCGGCGTTGCCGACGTCGCCGGCAGGCCGGACTGCGTCCAGGCCTCGCGGGCCGCGTGCAGCGCCATCAGGCTGTGACGGTCGTGCAGGTTGCGCTGCGCCGGCGGCATGTCCTGTCCCAGCGGCAGCGTCACCGCCGCCGCCGCGAACGGCGCCACGCCGCGTGTCGGTTCTCCCGGCTGCAGCGTGATCCCCGAGCGCCCCTGCACCAGCGCCTCCGCCAGCGAGTCCGCGTCCGGGCCGAGCGCGCTGTACGCGCCGATGCCGGTGATCCATACCGCTTCCGCGCTCATGCCGGCACCGGCGCTCAGGCAGCGACGGCCGCGGGCGTGCCGCCGGCGTCGGCCTTGGCGGCCAGTTGCGCGTCCACGATCGCGGCCAGACCCACGATGGTCGGCTGCTTCATCGCGGTGTCGTGATCGATCTCGATGTGGAACTTGTCCTCCACCGCGAACATGAAGTCGACCAGCATCAGCGAGTCCAGACCCAGTTCGGCGAAGGTGACGTCGTTCTTCAGTTCGTCGTCGGTCATGCCCAGCTCATGGCAGGCGAGCTGGCGGAGTTGATCAAGCGTGTTGCTCATGGCGGAGGTCCTCGGTCGTGGTCAAAGGAGAAAGGGATTCGGACAGTGCCTCGACAGGCACCATCCGCTGCAGGAACTGGCGCGCCGCCTGGGTGACGGCGCCGCGTTCGTTGTCCAATGTCAACATGTGATAGCTGTGATGGAACCAGTGCACCTCGGGCGTCGTGGCCAGGTGGCGCTGGAGTTCCAGCACGGAGCGCGGACCGCTGACGTCGTCCTCGCTCGCGTGCAGGACGACGGCGGGTGCGTCGATCTCGTGCAGCCGGCGGCGCACGAGGCGGATCATCCGGGAGGCCTGGTACAGGGACGCGGCCGGCAGCCGGTCCGCGCCGGCGGCGGAGACGTGGCTCGCATTCATCGCCTGCGCGACCCATTCGCGCAGCCGTTCGTTCTTGATGCCGTAGGGTGGCGTCTCGCGGAAGGCCAGCCACTGGCGCAGCGGCGGCACGTAGGCCAGCGGCAGCAGGCGGCGCCACGGCGAAACGTTCCAGCCGTCGAAATGCAGGCTGGTGGACAGCAGCATCAGCGCCGCCGCCGGCCGCTTCAGCGCGAGGGCCAGCGCCAGCACGGCGCCCATGGACAGACCGCCGACGGCCACGCGGGCGTGTTTGGCGGCCAGCGCGTCGAAGTGCGCGGCCGCCATCTCGACCCATTGCTCGAAGGGCGGCACCGCGCGGCGGACAGGCTTGTCGGCGGCCGGCGCGCCGGCGACCGGGGGCACGACGCCGTAGCCGTCCAGCGCGGGCGCCTCCACGACGTAGCCGGCGTCGCGCAGGGCGCGGGCCAGCGGCATCATTTCCAGCGGGTTGGCGCACAGGCCGTGCAGGAGCAGCACGGCGGGTCGGGGATCCGGCCGGGAGGAAACGTCGGTCAGGGTGGTGTTCGGCATGGACGGCAGTCTGTCCAAGCTCGCTGTTGCGGACTTGACAACAACCTGTCCGGAACCTGTCAACGCCGTTGCCATCAGGTTTCTGACAGGTGACGGATTGGCCCGTGCAAGGCTCTAGGCTTATGCTGACGCTCCATGCGAATCCTCCTGGTCGAAGACGATGAGTTCCTGGCGGAGTCCACCGCCCGGGCGCTGCGCTCGCAGTCGTGGGTGGTGGACGTCAGCGCCCGCGGCGAGCCCGTGCCGCTGTCGCTGCGCGAGGACCGCTACGACCTGCTCATCCTGGACATCGGCCTGGCCGGCATCGACGGCTTCGAGACGCTGCGGCGCGTGCGCGCCCAGGGCAGCACGACGCCGGTGCTGCTGCTGACGGCGCGCGACGCCGTGGAGGACCGCGTGCGCGGCCTGGAAGGCGGCGCCGACGACTACCTGGTCAAGCCCTTCGCGCTGAGCGAGCTGATCGCCCGCGCCCGCGCGCTGGTGCGCCGCAGCCAGGCGCGCACCGGCAATGAACTGAGGCTCTCGTCGCTGCGGATGGACATGGAGGCGCGCCGCGCCTACATCGCCGAGGAGCCGCTGGCGCTGTCGGCCCGCGAGTGGGACGTGCTGGGTTTCCTGCTGGCGCGCGCCGGCAAGGTGGTGGCCAAGGAGCAGATCGCCTCGGCCAGCAACGGCTGGGAGCAGGGCGTCAGCGACAACGCGATCGAGGTCTGCGTCTCGCGCCTGCGCGCCAAGATCGAGCCGGCCGGCCTGCAGCTGCGCACCGTGCGCGGCCTGGGCTACCTGCTGGAAGAGATGCCGTCCCCGCCGGCGGCCAAGGCCTGACCCCCGCGGCATGACCGAGTCGTCCCAGCCCGGCGGCGGCCGGACGTTCAGCCTCAAGCAGCGGCTGCTGATCTGGCTGATGTTCCCCGTGCTGGTCGCGGTGCCCGCGGCCGGCTTCATGCTGTACCGGGTGATGCACGACACGGCGATCTCCTGGCTCGACCAGGCGCTGGGCGACACGGCGCTGGCGGTGGCCAGCCTGCTGAAGGAGCGCGACGGGCAGGTCGTCGTCGACGTGTCGGGTCCGACCGACCGCGCGCTGCGTTTCGACCGCACCGACCGCGTCTACTACCTGGTGCTCGACCCGTCTGGGGAGGTGGTCCTGGGTGACGTGCAGCTGGCGCGGCTGAAGCTGCCCAAGCGCAAGCCCAACGAATGGTTCTTCACGCTGGCGACGCTGGACGGCGAATCGTTGCGCGCCGCGGCGCTCGGCGCCGCTTGCGGCAACGGGCGCGTCTGCCAGATCCTGGTCGCCGAGACGCTGAACAAGCGCGACGCGCTGCAGCAGCAGTTGCTGGTGGTGGTGGCGCTGCTGATCGGCGGCATGGCGGTGCTGCTGGCGGGGGCCGGCTGGTGGGCGACCTACCGCGGCCTGCGGCCGCTGGCGCAGTTGAGCGCGGAGCTGGAGGAGCGCGACCTCGCGCGCCTGGAGCCGCTGCAGCACGACGTGCCCGGCGAGCTGCGACCGCTGATCGCGGCGTTCAACCGGCTGTTCGAGCGGCTGCGGCGGGCCTCGTCGGCGCAGCAGGATTTCCTGGCCAATGCGGCGCATCAGCTGCGCACGCCGCTGACCTCGCTGCGCACCGAGATCGATCTGGCGCTGCTGGAGCCGCACGATCCGCAGATGGAGCCGGTGCTGAAGCGGCTGCAGGGCTCGGTGGACCGCAGCGCGCGCCTGGCGACGCAGATGCTGTCGATCGCGCGCGCCGAGGCCGAACCTGCCGGTCGCGAGCAACCGGTGGACTTGCGTGACATCGCCGCGCAGGTCGCGGAGGACTGGGTACCGCGCGCGCTGCAGGCCGGCGCGGACATCGAGTTCGAGCTGGAGAGCGCGCCGATGCTGGGTCAGAGCTTCCTGCTGCGGGAGCTCCTGTCCAACGTGCTGCACAACAGCCTGAACTACGCCGGCCCGAATCCGCGCATCACGGTGCGCACCGGCAGCGACGGCGAGTGGGCCCGCATGGAGGTCGAGGACAACGGTCCCGGCATCCCGCCGCAGGACCGGGAACGCGCGCTGCGCCGCTTCGAGCGCGGCAGCGAATCCAAGGGCACGGGCAGCGGCCTGGGCCTGGCGATCGCACTGGACATCGCGCAGCGGCACCGTGGGAAGCTGGAGCTGCTCGATGCGACGACGGGGCAGGGGCTGCGGGTGCGGTTGAGCGTGCCGCGCGCGCCCATCAGTTCCTGAAGAACGCAATCGCGTCGAACATCCGCTGCAGCTTCTCCACCCGCGACGGTGCCAGGAATTGCCTGGCCCATGCCAGACGCCCAAGGAGCACCGATCGCTGCGCCGGATCCACGTCCGTCGAAGCGCCGAGCCGATGCAGCTCGGCCTTCAGTCGATCGAAGTCCTCGCGTGGGAGGTTCGGCTTCGCGTTGACGACGACGCCGGTCACCTGCTGGCGTCCGCCGGTGGACATCGCGCGCGTCTTGTCGTGGCGCAGCCTGAAGCCTTCGTCCTCGACGATCGCCTGCACCCAGGCGCGGAACTCGCGCTGATCGCGGCGCAGCGTTGCTGGCCCTGAGAACACCAGGTCATCCGCATACCGCGTGTAGCGCGCGCCGAAGCGATGGGCGAGTCCGTCCAGCCGCATGTCGAGCGGGAACGCGCAGAGATTGGCGAGCGCGGGCGACGTCGGCGCGCCCTGCGGCAGGTGCGGCGAGGCGAGCCGCTTGGCACCTTCGAAGTCGATCGAGCCGTCCTCGCGCAGACGCTCGCGCACCGGCGCCGGCGTGCGCGCGGTGCAGAGCGTCGTCAGCCGCTCGACGACGGCATCGGAAAACCCCAGCGTCCGGAACATGGCCGCGATCCGCGCGCGTCCGATGCTGGGGAAGAAGTCGCGCAGGTCGAAACGGATCACGAAGTCCTGACCGGCGTGGACCGAGGCGTTCGTCGCGACGTTGCGGCCCGGCACGAAACCATGCGCGGCCTCGTGGCAAGGCAGCGTGTTCAACAGGCCGTCGAGCAGTCGGCGCTGGACCG
Organism: Roseateles sp.; assembly: GCF_036486225.1. Lineage (GTDB taxonomy): Bacteria > Pseudomonadota > Gammaproteobacteria > Burkholderiales > Burkholderiaceae_C > Roseateles. The sequence goes on from NZ_DASVNZ010000171.1 coordinate 11,877, forward strand.
CCTTCAGGCGCGGAAGCGGCGCCTCGATCAGACGCAGGCCGCCGCGGCGTTTCGGCACGAGCAGGCATCGATAGTGAGGCGTCGGCGCGACGTGGGGGCGCTGCGGGGTGGCGGTTGCCTCGCGGTACTGCCGCGCGGGACCGCCGAAGTGCTCGAGCTCGTCCAACGTCAGGCCCAGCCAGGCTGAAAGATCGCTCTCCGTGGACCAATCCGGCAGCACCAGGTGTTCCAGCGCGAAGGGCAAGGGCCGCATCCGCGAGGGCCGCAGCAGCAGGCGCCGCACCGTCGGACGCGGAAAGCGTTCGCGATCGAAGCCTTCGTGGAAGGCGCCGATCTCCAGCAAGGCATCGGCGAGGCTGCCCACGGAGTGGGCCCGCCACACCGGCGTCGTCCATCGTGCGAGTGCGACGCATAGCGGCTTCAGCCAGGGCCGCGCCTCGGCGCCGAGGCATTGCTCGGCACGCGCCTGCAGCGCCCCGGCCTCGCGCGAGCGCGGCGACCCGTCGTCCGCCTGCAGCGCGCGGGCGAGCGCCAGCGCGATCCAGCGGGGATAGGTCAACGGCGCGGCAACGGTCATCGGCGGCGGGCGGTCCTTGTCGCCGCCGCAATGGCGCCGACGGGGGGCAAGAGGTGACCCCCGGATGCGCCGCCAACTGACGGGTCCTGCTGATACAGGTCCGCGCGGCAGCGCGGTGCCGTATCGGCGCCGGATGACTGACTGTGGAACGAGCCGCGGGGAACCCCCGCGGCCGGAGGCGCGAACGCTTCCGAAGGCTTGGCGGCGACCGGAGGTCGGCGGAGATTATGGGCGTGGGCCGTGACGCGGCTCAAGCACCCTCACGGGGGTGTGAAGCCTCACGCCGCGCTCAGCACCGCCTGCTTCGTCCCGTTGGCCTGCAGCGGGATGTATTCCGCGTCCGACTCGGTGCGCTTGGCCTCGCAGCTCGCGACCAGCTGCTTCTGCCATTGCGAGTGGCGCTCGAACAGCTCCGCGATCCAGTCGACGAACACCCGCAGCTTGGTGCTCAGGTGCCGGTTCGGCGGGTACACCACGTACAGCGGCAGCGGATCCGATTCCCAATCGCAGAGGAAGGGCACCAGCTCGCCCGAGTCGATGTGCGGCTTGATCATGAAGTAGGGTGCCTGGATCACGCCCAGCCCCGTCAGCCCTGCCGTCATGTACGCGTTGCCGTCGTTCACCGACACCTTGTAGTGGCCGTAGATCTCGTAGCGCTGGCCGTTCTTGCTGTAGTCGAACGGGAAGCGCTTGCCGGTGCGCGTCGAGAAATAGCTGACCACGTGATGCTGGTCCGACTCCAGGTCCAGCGGATGCTGCGGCAGGCCGTGCTGCTGGATGTAGGCCGGCGAGGCGCAGCAGCCGTAGCCCCAGTCGCCGATGCGGCGCGCGACCAGCGACTGGTCGGTGATCTCGCCGCCGCGCACGACGCAGTCGACGTTGTCGCCGATCAGGTCCACCGGCCGGTCCGACACGCCGAGGTCGATCTGGATGTCCGGATGCCTTGCATAGAACTCCGGAAGTGCCGGAATGAGCAGCAAGCGCGCCACGGACGAGGCCACGTCGACGCGGATGCGCCCCTTCGGCGCCGCGCGCGCATGCGACACGGAGCCTTCGAGTTCCTCGATGTCCGACAGCAGCCGAGTGACCCGCTCGTAATACGCGGCGCCGTCCGGCGTCACGCTGACGCGCCGCGTCGTGCGGTTCAGCAGCTTGACCTTGAGGTGGTCCTCCAGCGACTGGATCAGCCGCGTCACCGCGGTCTTGGGCAGGTCCAGCGATTCCGCCGCCCGCGTGAACGTCCCGGCTTCCACGACGCGCGCGAAAGCCTGCATGGCATTGAGCTTGTCCATCCTTGAACCCCTTGACCCTGACTGCTGCGGGCTTGCCGCGACTGCTCCAACACAACGGCGCGTCTGCGCGCGCGCGAGGTCGCCATCCTGCCCGATCGATTGTTTCGTCGATGAAACGCTGAAGCGCGTCCCGGGCTATTTATCGGACGGCGTCCGTTGTCTAAATTTCGCTGCATTGCAACATGAACCGGTCTGCCCCCGCGGGGAGCAGGCCTTTGGCCCTGCCATGGACGCGCTGCCGCTCACCTCCTGCCACGACGACCTCCTGCCCGCCGGCGACGGCGTGGTGCCGGTGCGCGTGTACAAGGGTGCGGCGCGTCGCAAGGACGCCCCGGTCGTCATGCACCTGCACGGCGGCGCCTTCACCCGCGGCGGCCTGGACAGCGGCGAACTGGTCTCCCGGCTGCTGGCGGACGCGGGCGCGGTCGTCGTCGACGTCGACTATCCGACGGGCGAGGAAACCGTGTTCCCGACCGCGCTGAAGACGCTGGACGCGCTGCTGGCCGGCCTGCACAAGGCGCGCACCAAGCTCTCCGGCAAGGGCGCGCCGCTGCTGGTCGCCGGCGAAGAGGCGGGCGGCAACCTCGCCGCCGCGCTGGCGCTGATGGCGCGCGACCAGGGCCACCGCAAGCTCTCCGGCCAGATCCTGATCGGGCCGATGCTCAATCCCTGCATGGGCACCGCCTCGCTGCGCCAGGCCGACGCCGGCTACGGCGAGTGCCGCTGGATGCACGGCTGGCGCGCCTACCTCGGCGAATGCGAGGACGGCGACCACCCCTACGCCGCGCCGGCCAACACCGGCCGCCTGGCGGGCCTGGTGCCGGCGCTGGTCGTCAGCGCCGAGGACGACCCGATGCGCGACGAGACGCTCGCCTATGCCCGCGCGATGAAGCGCGCCGGCGTCGACGTGCAGCAGGCGCTGATCGCCGGCCCCAGCGGCTGGCCCTGCAGCCTGATGAAGCTGCCCTCGCTGTCCGCCCTCCAGCTGCCCTGGGCGAGCGCCCTGCGCCAGAAGCTGACCGATTTCCTGTCCCTGATCCCACCCGCCGGCAAAACCCGGCTGCAACCCGCCTGACCCCAAGAGCCCTCACAGAACTCCCAACGTCTACCCCCGTCACCGGAGCACCCACCATGAACAAGAAGATCTTTGCCACCTCGCTCACCGCCGTCGCCGCGGTCGTCGGGGCCCTCGTCGTCGGTCTGCACAGCCAGCAGGCGGTCGCCAATCAACCGTCGGGCGCGCCGCAGGCGATTCCCGTCTCCGTCGCCACCGTCGCGAGCCAGGAAGTGGCCGCGTGGGACGAGTTCTCGGGCCGCCTGGAAGCCGTCGAGCGCGTCGACGTGCGCGCCCGCGTGTCCGGCGCCGTGCAGTCGGTGCATTTCCGGGAAGGGGCGCTGGTCAAGGCCGGCGATCTGCTGATCACCATCGATCCCGCGCCCTACCAGGCCGAGGTCGACCGCGCCGATGCGCAGGTGCTGGCCGCGCAGGCCCGGGTGACGTACTCCAAGAGCGAGCTGGAGCGCTCCACCCGCCTGTGGAGCGAGCGCGCCATCGCGCAACGCGAGCTCGACGAGCGCAGCAACGCGTCGAATGAAGCCAACGCCAACCTGCGCGCCGCACAGGCCGCGCTGCAGTCGGCCAGGCTGAACCTCGGCTACACGCAGGTGAAGGCGCCGGTGGCCGGCCGCGTCGGCAAGCTGGAAGTCACGCAGGGCAACCTCGTGGCCGCCGGCCCCGGCGCGCCGGTGCTGACGACGCTGGTCTCGGTCAGCCCGATCTACGCCAGCTTCGACGCCGATGAAGGCACCGTCGCCCGCGCGTTGAGCGAGCTGCACGGCAGCGGCAAGGGCGCCGTCTCGGGCGACCTGTCGAGCATCCCCGTCCAGATCGGCACTGCCGCCACGGCGGACACGCCGTTCAACGGCAAGCTGCAGCTGATCGACAACCAGGTCGACGCCCGCAGCGGCACGGTGCGCGTGCGCGCGGTGCTGGACAACAAGGACGGCGCGCTGATCCCGGGCCAGTTCGCCCGCATCCGCCTGGGCCAGGCCAAGACTCGCGCGGCGGTGCTCGTCAACGAGCGCGCGGTCGGCACCGACCAGAGCAAGCGTTTCGTGATGGTGGTCGGCGCCGACAACACGCTGAGCTACCGCGAGGTGCTGCTGGGTGCGAACGTCGACGGCCTGCGCGTCGTCACCTCGGGCCTGAAGGCCAACGAACGCGTGGTCGTCAACGGCCTGCAGCGTGTGCGCCCCGGTGCGCTGGTCGCTCCGACCATCGTTCCGATGAATGCCAAGGCCGAGATCCAGGCCAAGGACGGCGCTCCCAAGGCGGACAAGTCCTGACCTGATCCCGAAGGGGCGGGCAAGACCCGTCCCCGTGGGGCTCCGGACAGCCTTCGGGGCGGCGCGACGCCGCCCCGCGGGGGACCCTTTGCCGTTTTCTCCAGTCGACTTGAAAGACTGACATGAATCTCTCCAAATTCTTCATCGACCGCCCGATCTTCGCGGGCGTGCTGTCGGTGCTGATCTTCGTTTCCGGGCTGCTCGCCGTGCGCGTGCTGCCGATCTCGGAATACCCGGAAGTCGTGCCGCCGCAGGTGGTCGTCCGCGCGCAGTACCCCGGCGCCAACCCCAAGGTCATCGCCGAAGCGGTGGCCACGCCGCTCGAGGAATCGATCAACGGCGTCGAAGGCATGCTCTACATGGGCAGCCAGGCGACCACCGACGGCCTGATGACGCTGACGGTCACCTTCAAGCTGGGCACCGACCCGGACAAGGCCCAGCAGCTGGTGCAGAACCGCGTCTCGCAAGCCGAGCCGCGCCTGCCCGAGGAGGTGCGCCGACTCGGTCTGACGACGGTCAAGAGCAGCCCCGACCTGACCATGGTCGTGCACTTGCTGTCGCCCAACGACCGCTACGACATGACCTACCTCCGCAACTACGCGGTGCTGAACGTCAAGGACCGCCTGGCGCGCATCCAGGGCGTGGGTCAGGTGCAGCTGTTCGGGTCGGGTGACTACTCGATGCGCATCTGGCTGGACCCGCAGAAGGTCGCCGAGCACAACCTGTCGGCCAGCGACGTCGTCCAGGCGATCCGCGAGCAGAACGTGCAGGCGGCCGCCGGTGTCGTCGGCGCCTCGCCCGGCCTGCAGGGCATCGACCTGCAGCTGCCGATCAATGCGCAAGGCCGTCTGAACAACGAGCAGGAATTCGGCGACATCATCGTCAAGTCCGGCGCCAACGGCCAGGTGACGCGTCTGCGCGACCTGGGCCGCATCGAGCTGGGCGCCGCCGAATACGCGCTGCGCTCGCTGCTGGACAACAAGTCCGCGGTGGCGATCCCGATCTTCCAGGCCCCGGGCTCGAACGCGATCGAGATCTCGAACAACGTGCGCGCCACGATGGCCGAGCTGAAGAAGGCCATGCCGGAAGGCGTGGACTACTCCATCGTCTACGACCCGACGCAGTTCGTGCGGGCGTCCATCGAGTCCGTCGTCCACACGCTGCTGGAAGCGGTGGCGCTGGTCGTGCTGGTCGTGATCCTGTTCCTGCAGACCTGGCGCGCGTCCATCATCCCGCTGCTGGCGGTGCCGGTGTCCATCATCGGTACCTTCGCGGTGATGCACCTGTTCGGTTTCTCGATCAACGCGCTGTCGCTGTTCGGCCTCGTGCTGGCGATCGGCATCGTGGTGGACGACGCGATCGTGGTCGTCGAGAACGTCGAGCGCAACATCGAGGCGGGCCTGAGTCCGCGTGAAGCGACCTACCGCGCGATGCGCGAAGTGTCGGGTCCCATCATCGCCATCGCGCTGGTGCTGGTCGCGGTGTTCGTGCCGCTGGCCTTCATCACCGGCCTGACGGGTCAGTTCTACAAGCAGTTCGCGCTGACGATCGCGATGTCGACGGTGATCTCGGCGGTCAACTCGCTGACGCTGTCGCCCGCGCTGGCCGCGATGCTGCTCAAGGGCCACGACGCGCCCAAGGACTGGCTGACCCGCGCGATGGACAAGGTGCTGGGCCGCTTCTTCGGCGGCTTCAACAAGCTGTTCAACCGCGGCGCCAAGGCCTACAGCGGCGGCGTGACCAAGGCGATCTCGCGCAAGATCATCATGCTGATCGTCTACGCGGGCTTGCTGGGCCTGACGGTGGGCCTGTTCAAGGCGGTGCCGAGCGGCTTCGTGCCGGCGCAGGACAAGCAGTACCTGATCGGCTTCGCGCAGCTGCCGGACGGCGCCACGCTGGACCGCACGGAAGACGTGATCCGCCGCATGAGCGAGATCGCGATGAAGACCCCTGGCGTCGACCACGCCGTGTCCTTCCCGGGTCTGTCGATCAACGGTTTCACCAACAGCTCGAACTCGGGCATCGTCTTCACGCCGCTGAAGCCTTTCGACGAGCGCAAGGGCAAGGGCCTGTCCGCCGGTGAGATCGCGGGCAACCTGAACGCGCAGTTCGCGCAGATCCAGGACGCCTTCGTCGTGATGTTCCCGCCCCCTCCGGTGCAGGGACTGGGCACGACCGGCGGTTTCAAGTTCCAGCTGGAAGACCGCGGCGGCCTCGGCTACGAGGCGCTCGACGCGGCGGTCAAGGCCTTCATGGCCAAGGCCCAGAAGGCGCCGGAACTGGCGGGTCTGTTCAGCAGCTACCAGGTCAACGTGCCGCAGCTGTACGCCGACCTCGACCGCACCAAGGCGCGCCAGCTGGGCGTGGCGGTGACGGACGTGTTCGACACGATGCAGATCTACCTGGGTTCGCTGTACGTCAACGACTTCAACAAGTTCGGCCGCACCTACACGGTCCGCGTGCAGGCGGATGCCGCCTACCGCGCCCGTGCCGAGGACGTCGGTCTGCTGAAGGTGCGTTCGGCCTCGGGCGAAATGGTGCCGCTGTCGGCGCTGATGAAGGTCCAGCCGAGCTTCGGTCCGGAACGCGCGATGCGCTACAACGGCTTCCTGTCCGCCGACATCAACGGCGGTGCCGCACCGGGTTATTCGACCGGTCAGGCGCAGGACGCGGTCGAGCGCATCGCTGCCGAGACGCTGCCCCCGGGTATCAGCTACGAGTGGACCGAGCTGACCTACCAGGAAATCCTGGCCGGCAATTCGGGCGTGTGGGTCTTCCCGCTGGCCATCCTGCTGGTGTTCCTGGTGCTGGCCGCGCAGTACGAAAGCCTGGCGCTGCCGGTGGCGATCATCCTGATCGTGCCGATGGGTCTGCTGGCCGCGATGACCGGCGTGTACCTCAGCCACGGTGACAACAACGTCTTCACGCAGATCGGGTTGATTGTGCTGGTGGGCTTGTCGGCGAAGAACGCGATCCTGATCGTGGAGTTCGCCCGGGAGCTGGAATTCGCCGGCAGGACGCCGCTGCAGGCGGCCATCGAGGCGAGCCGGCTGCGTCTGCGCCCGATCCTGATGACCTCGATGGCCTTCGTGATGGGTGTGCTGCCGCTGGTGCTGGCCACGGGCGCGGGCGCCGAGATGCGCAACGCGATGGGCGTGGCGGTGTTCGCCGGGATGATCGGCGTGACGGCCTTCGGCCTGTTCCTGACGCCGGTGTTCTACGTGGTGGTGCGTCGCCTGACGGGCAACAAGCCGCTCAAGCAGCACGGCGAGGTGCCGCATGACGTCGAGGCGTTCGTGCAGCCTGCGCAGGGCGAGGGCCACGACTTCGGCCCGGGCGGCAACGCCCGTCCGCATCCGGCCGCGCCGCGCCACGAGCACGAATAAAGGATTCGAGCCATGAAAACGAAACTGATGATGACGGCGCTGCTGGCGGCCCTGGTGCTGGCCGGTTGCGCGACACCGCCGCCGATCGACCAGTCGCGCGTGCCGGTCACGCCGACGGCCTTCAAGGCTCAGGTGCCGCAGGCGACTGCGACGGTGGGCGAGGCGCGCTGGGCGGTGGCCCCGCCGGCCGATGCCGAGCCTCGCGGTGACTGGTGGCTCGCGTTCGGTGATGCGACGCTGAACGACCTGATCCGCCGCTCGCTGGTCAACAACAACGACCTGCAGGGCGCTGCGGCGCGGCTGGCGCAAGCGCGCGCCTTGCTGCGCAGCACGAATGCGGATCGCCTGCCGCAGGTCGGCGCCAGCGCCGGCGCCACGCGTGGCACGGTGGCGGGCCAAGGTCCGGCCGCCACGACGGTCTACAACGCCGGACTGGGCGCGAGCTGGGAAGTCGATCTCTCCGGCCGCTTGTCGGAAGCGACGCGGGCGGCCTCGCTGGATGCGCAGTCGCGTGAAGCGCTGCTGCAGTCCACGCGGCTGATGGTGCAGGCGGATGTGGCGCAGACCTACCTGGCGCTGCGCTTCGCCGACCAGGAACGCCGACTGGTGCGTGACACCGTCGCGGCCTACCGAGAGACGCTGGCGCTGACGCAGCGCCGCTACCAGGCGGGCGACGTGGCCGAGCTGGACCTGGCGCGCGTGCAGACGGAAGTCGCTTCGACGGAAGCCGAGGCGATCAGCCTGGACCGTCGCCGTGCCGAGCTGGAGAACGCGCTGTCGGTGCTGCTGGGCGAGCCCGCGTCGGGCTTCAAGGTGGCGGAAGACACGGCGCTCGCGCCGCTGCCGTCGATTCCATCAGGTCTGCCGAGCACGGTGCTGGCGCGTCGTCCGGACGTTGCCGCGTCGCAGCGCAGCCTGCTTGCGGCGCAGTCGCGGGTGGGCGTGGCGCAGGCCGCGTGGTTCCCGAGCCTGACGCTGACGGCCAACGGCGGCTACGCGTCGCCGGAGCTGAGCGACGTGTTCCGCTGGTCGGCACGCGCGTGGTCGGTGGATGCGCTGTTGTCGCTGCCGATCTTCGACGGCGGCCGCCGCAAGGCGGGCGTGGAGTCAGCGAAGGCGGGTCTGGATCTGGCGATGGCCAGCTACCGGCAGCAGCTGCTGCAGGCGCTGCGCGAGGTCGAGGACTCGCTGGTGGGACTGCAGACCTTGTCGGCGCAGGCCGAAGTGCAAGGGCAGGCGGTGCAGTCGTCGACGCGTGCGACGGCGCTGTCGGACTCGCGTTACCGCAACGGGCTGGTCAGCCAGCTTGATCTGCTCGACGCGCGCCGCAGCGAGCTGCGCAACCGTCGCGCGGCGCTGCAGGTGCAGGCGGCGCAGTACCAGGCGACGGTCGGACTCGTCCGCGCCCTGGGCGGGGGCTGGACCACGCCAGCCTGAGCCCCGGCCGGGCAAGACCCGGCCCCTTTCAAATGCGACCGGACCTTTACCGGTGCCCCTTTGGGCGTGCAGGGATGCACGCCCTTTTTTTCGTCCGTGGCCTGCTCAAGCTTGAAGGGATGCAGCGCGCGGCGCTACCTAGAATCGCCTCAACCGAAAGGAAGCATGAAAACGGTCTGGATCATCGACGGCGCCTACCTGTTCAACGTGGGTCGCGGCCGTCCGTTCGATTACCTGAAGCTCAAGAACGAACTCGTCCAGCGCAACGGTGGCCCGATCTACGAGAGCTACTACCTGAACTCAACGCGCGATCTGGCGACGGACCAGCAGAGCGGGTTTCACACGTGGCTCAAGGCAGCGCCGCCGCGCGGTCCGAAGATCCGCGTCCAGCTGTACGAGATGAAGAACCTGCATCTTCAATGCCCGGATTGCGGCGTGCAGTTCGACCGCGAAGTGCAGAAGGGCGTGGACGTCGCGATCGCGACGTTGTTGATCAAGCTCGCGGTGCAGAACGTCTACGACCGGCTGATCCTGTCGGCGGGCGATGGCGATTTCGAAGAGGCGATCTCCTACGTCAAGTCCGATCTCAAGAAGGAAATCTGGGTCAGTGGCTTGCAGGCCAATCTGTCGACCGACCTCCAGTCTTATGCGGACGAGGTGGTGTGGATGGACGATCTCTATCCGACGATCGCCAGGTAAGGCGCTACGGACGTTTGCCCTTACCCATTTTGGGCATACAGGGATGTATGTCTTTTCCGTACTCCAAGTACCGATTTTCCGATGATTCCGCCTTGACGCACCGAGCCGGTCAGCTGGATGTATCTGATACATACCACGCGGCTGGAGCGATGAGTTCACCCTCTTGTGGGGGAGTGGTTAGCCATTGCGGCCATGCTTATAGTTCGTTCGTCTGCTTTGAATCAGACATAACTGAACGTTTTCAAGGAGGAATAAAATGATGAATGAAATTCGTGAGCTGTCGGTCGAAGAAATGGAACTCGTCGGCGGCGGATGGAAGAAGGTACTTGAATTCTTCGCTGCAGAAGCAGCGCCGTACATCGGCGGAGCAGTCGCAGACTACAACAACTCCGGCGCAGCGGCTGAATTCCAGACCGGTAGTGGCAGCGGCGCCGGCACCTTCGGTTAAGAGCGCTGAGGGCCCTTCGGGGCCCTTTCAACGACATGTCCCGACTCATTGAATTCTTGCGGCGGCTGATCGCCCACGAGCGGTGGTTCCTCTTTGCGGCGTTGACCGCACCGGTTGCATGGTTGGTCGCCGCAGGTATTGCGCTGCCGTTCATCCTGGTCGCGCAACCGGAATCCTTGCCAGATCGCGATGGCTGGCTTCGGATACTTTCCGGCCTGCTTTTCGCACCGGTGTTGGAGAATCTCATCATGATTGCGATGATCGGAGTGGCGCGGCATTTCTGCCGCGCTTGGCTTTCGGTTGCCATCATGGTATGCGTCATGGCACTGGTGCACGCAATAGCGGCCTCGTGGATGGCCATCGCGGCCTCCGTGGCATTTCTCGTCTATGGTGCCAGTTATGTGGCCTGGTACCCGTCTGGCGGTCGGCGCGCTTATTGGATTACTGTGCTGCAACACGCCATATTCAATCTGCCAGCGACTTTGGCGGGGACCCTTTTCCGCTGAATATCGGCGGACTCAGGCCAATGCGGCCCATTCAGAATCCACAAAATGAGCAGTTCCTTGTTTCGCACCGCGGTGTTGAAGGAGCAAGGCTCCCGCCGCTATGGCGAGATCGTCCTGACCCACCAGGTCGGGCACAGCCTGCTGGTTGCATTGTTCGTCGCGATGGCGTGTGGCCTGATCCTCTTCTTCGCGACCTGCGACTACCAGCGAAAGGCGCAGGTGGCGGGGTCCGTTGTGCCGGCCGCCGGCCTGATCCGTTTGACGCCGACACAGAACGGCATCGTCAGCCGCCGGATGGTGCAGGAGGGGCAGGTCGTGCGCGCCGGAGACATCCTGTTTGCGCTCGTCAGCCAGCGCAACAGCGCCAAGGGAGATGATGCGGAGAAGGCGATAGCCGCTCTCCTCCAGTCGCGGCGACAGAGCTTCGACGGCGAGCGCGAGCAACTTCGGGAACAGTCCGGACAGCGCATTGAGACCTTGGCCCGCCGTTCCGACGATCTGGCCAACGATGTCGCCCGCATCGACGCGCAGATGACTTTGCAACTACGGCGAGTCGCTCTGGCGGAAGAAACATTGGAGCGGCACACCAAACTGCAGACCCAGGGTTTTGTTTCATCGGCCCAGGTTCAGGACAAGCAGGGCGAGCTGCTGGACCAGCGGCAGCGTCTAGGCGACCTTGAGCGCGCGCGGGCGTCGCAGGAACGGGAGCTGGCTTCCGCCCGGTCCGAGCTGAAGGACCAGCGCATCCAGGCTCGGCGCGATCAGGCGGCCGCCTCTCGCAGCATCGCCTCGCTCGATCAGGAACTGACCGAGAACGACGTGCGACGCGAGTCCGTCATTCGCGCGCCGCAAGACGGCGTGGTCGCCGCAGTCAACGCTGAAGTGGGTTTCGCGGTCACTGCGGGACAGGTGCTGGGCTCGATCGTTCCGCGGGGCTCGCCTTTGATCGCGGAGTTGTACGTGCCCTCGCGGGCTGCCGGATTCATCAAGCCGGGCATGGACGTGATGGTTCGATATCAGTCGTACCCCTATCAGAAGTTCGGGCAGCACCGTGGGCGCGTCAATGCGGTCTCACAGACGGCGTTGCGGCCCGACGAAATCAGCGCGTCCGCGACGAGTGCTCCGCAGGGGGGCGAGCCGCTGTATCGCGTCCGCGTCGAACTTGATTCTCAGGTGGTGACCGCATACGGCGCGCCGTATCCGCTCAGGTCGGGCATGGCCCTCGACGCCCATGTGCTGCTGGAAAAGCGTCGGCTGTATGAGTGGGTGCTGGAGCCGCTGCTCACCATTACCGGTCGTCTCTGAGAGAAGAAGTCAAGATGATGTCAGCGCCAAGCCAAGCGCCGTCTCCGCGTTTCTGGGGAAGCCGTCGTCTGCCCGTCCATCTGCAATCGGAGGCTGCCGAATGTGGATTGGCCTGCCTGGCGATGGTGTGCAGCTATTGGGGGCACCGGATCGACCTGACGACGATGAGGCGCCGTTTCTCGGTGTCACTCAAAGGTGCAACGCTCAAGGCCCTTGTGGCCATGGCTCAGGCTCTCGGGTTGCAGGCGCGACCGTTGAAGCTTGATGTACAGCATCTGTCCGGTTTGAGGCTGCCGTGCATCCTCCACTGGGACATGGACCACTTCGTGGTGCTGAAGAAGGTCGGGCGATCGGGCGTGGTGATCCACGACCCTTCTGTCGGCGAACGTCGCGTGACGATGGCCGCCTTGTCGAATCACTTCACCGGGATAGCGCTGGAGCTGACCCCCAGTTCGACCTTCCAATCCCGACGCGACGAGCAACGCTTCACGCTCGCGTCGTTGATGGGTCGTGTGGTGGGCCTTCGTCGTGGATTGGCGCAGATCATCTTGCTCGCGGTCTCGCTGCAGGTCTGTGCCCTGGTCACGCCGTTCTACATGCAGTGGATCGTTGACGAGGCCCTCATCGCCGCCGATCGTGACCTCATCACGGTGCTCGGGGTGGGGTTCCTGGTCCTGGTGCTGATGCAGACCGCGATCGGTGCGGTACGTTCGTGGGTGACGACCGTCCTCGCCAACAATCTGAACTTCCAGTGGTTGGGAAACGCTTTCGCCCATCTGATGAAGCTGCCGTTGCCTTACTTCGAGAAGCGGCACCTGGGCGACATCGTGTCTCGTTTCGGCTCGATCCAGACGATTCAACGCAGCCTGACCACCCAGTTCGTCGAAGGCATCGTCGACGGGCTGCTCGTCCTGGGCACGCTGGTCGTCATGCTGCTCTACAGCGTGCAACTGACAGTCGTCGCGCTGGGCGCAGTGGCGATCTATGCCGTTCTGCGCTGGACGATCTTCCAGGCCTTGCGCGAAGCGACGGCCGAACAGATTGTCCATGCCGCGCGTCAGCAGACCCACTTTCTCGAGTCCGCACGTGGCGTTCAAAGCGTGAGGCTCTTTGGCCGTGCGGAGGAGCGCCGCATCGGCTGGATGAACGCGCTTGCGGAGCAGTTCAACGCCGATCTGCGCATCGCCAAACTGTCGATCTCCTATCAAACTGCCAATACGCTGCTGTTCAATGCTGAACGGATCATCGTGATCTGGCTGGCGGCGCTGGCAGTGCTCGACACGCGCTTCTCGGTGGGCATGCTCCTGGCTTTCATTAGCTACAAGGACCAGTTCAGCCAACGCATGGCTTCGCTGATCGACAAGCTCTTCGAGCTGCGGATGCTGCGCCTGCATGGTGAGCGCGTGGCCGATATCGTCCTGACCGACCCAGAAGACGGTACGCACGACATCGAGCTGGATCCCGAGCGCATCGAACCGACGCTGGAGGTCCGCAATGTCTCCTTCCGCTATGCGGATGGCGAGCCTGACGTCCTGAAGGACTGCAATCTCATCATTCCAGCAGGGCAGTGTCTGGCAATCACCGGGGCCTCCGGCTGTGGCAAGACGACCTTGGTGAAGATCCTGCTGGGTCTGCTCAGGCCCACGGAAGGAGAGATCCTTGTGGGCGGCGTGAAGCTTGAGAGTCTGGGGCTGCACAACTATCGGCGGATCATCGGAACCGTCATGCAGGAAGACCAGCTGTTCTCCGGATCGATCGCGGACAACATCACCTTCTTCGACCCCAAGCCGAATCAGGAGCGTGTACAGACATGTACGCAGCTTGCTGCGGTCCACGACGAGATCGTGTCAATGCCGATGGGCTACAACACGCTGGTCGGCGACATAGGCACAGGCTTGTCTGGTGGACAGAAGCAGCGAATCCTGCTGGCTCGAGCGCTCTACAAGGACCCCAAGCTGCTGGTCCTCGACGAGGCCACCAGCCACCTGGACGTCGGCAACGAACAGATCGTGAATGCGGCGATCAAGCGGATTGCGATGACCCGGATCCTGGTGGCTCACCGACCGGAGACGATCGCGATGGCGCAGCGGGTTGTCGTGCTTGAAGGTGGTCGCATTGCCCGCGATCTGACGACGGAATTTCAACTGCAGTCGCCCACGAACGGGGCCGAGGCCGAGGCCCCTGGCGCTGGCCGCGTGAACCGATAACGGCTCAGCAATGCCCGCTGGCCCGCGCCCGCGACCGGCGCCATCCGGCGCGCATGAGCCACGTGCCGATACCCGCCAACGGATCACGAACGCCCCGCCGGTTCCGGACGCTGCCCGTGCCCCTTTGGCCGTGCAGGGACGCGTGTCCATCTCCCAGGACTCATGGCATCTCCAATCACCGCCATGGCCTATTGCCGTAGTTCCGGGCAGTTTCTCCACGAGTGGAAGTCATGGCTCGCCGCGCCTGCGCCGCCTAACGTTCGGCGCTGACCAACAAGGACCCAGGGAATGCCTATGCCATCGCAGGAGATGAGCTGTCGCGCGACGGCGTTCTGGCCTTCCTCGCACGTCAGGTGCCAGGTTTCCACGTGGGCGGAAAAACAGCTCTGGCCTGACATGGCCTGGAACACGACATCGCGTTCGATGAAGTCCTCAGCCTATGGGGCGATCGACCCAAGGCGATACCGGCATGGATCGCGCAGCGGTTTCCCGTCCGGCACCAGACGACGCGGATCCTGGAGAAGCAGGCTCATGCCTCGCTGGGACTGAAGCCGCTGCCTGCCGGCGATCCTCGCGTAGTGGTCTCCTCACCGGAGCGGGCCATGTTGGAGATGCTGAGCGATCTGGGCAAGACGCAGAGCCTTGCGGACGCCCGCCGCCTGATGGAAGGGCTTGGCGGCTTGCGGACGAAAGTGCTCGATCAACTGTTGGCGCGGACGGATCGGATCAAGGTCGTCCGCGCGGCCGCGCACTTGGCCGCAGATCTCGACTTGTATTGGGCGAAATTGGCGCGAGAACACAGCGACCGCCTCGGCGATTCGCGCTGGATCGCAATCTCCAAAGCCGGGGAGCGACTCGATTTGAGGTGATGCTTCCCCGGGCGACACCCGGTGGCATTCGCGGACGAGAGCGACGCGGAAGCACGGTCATGTATGGATCGTTCGCAGCCGTACTTCAGCCGTAGGCCTCCGGGTGCGAAGAGATGCGAGTTCATCCTTCGTTCTTGCTCTTGCATCTTCCTGACTCCAGTCAGCGCTGTGGCAAGAATGAGGTGGGCGTCCTGGCTCTTCTGCAAACTCACCTCGTTGAGCGCCTTGGGTTCGATCGATACCTTGCATGGATGTCGATCCAGTCCTTCGCGTGTCGGGAAACCGAGCGACTTTTCACCATGGGGCGCACCACGCGCTTCGTGAACGTGAAGGCGTCTGCGGAGCGACGATTGGCGCAACTCGATGCGGCGCCGGCAGTGGAGTTCATGCGGCTGCCGCCGGGCAACGACATGAAGTGGTACGACGGCGCTTGGCACGTCAGAATCAACAGCCAATGGCGATTGACGTTCAAATGGGACACGGAAGGCCCGTTCGACGTCAAGATCGAGGATCCGCACTGAGCGATGTGGAACCAAACTAGGCCGCACATCGACAGTGATCACATCGAGCCAAGACCAGCGAGGTAAGCAATGTTCAGGAACGGAATGCGCCCGATCCACCCCGGCGAAATCCTCCTCGAGGACTACATCAAGCCCATGGGCATCAACGTCCATGCGTTGTCGAAGGCTCTGCACGTGCCGTACTCGCGGCTGCGTGAGATCGTCGGCGGGCAGCGTTCGGTATCTCCCGACACCGCGTTGCGCCTGGAGCGCTACTTCGGAAGCGATGCGCAGGGCTGGTTGAATCTCCAATCCGCCTACGACCTGCGACTCGCCGAGAAGGCTGCGGGTCGAATCATCAAGCGGGAGATCCGCCCGATGGCCGCGGCCGCGTGAGCCGCTTGCCGCTCAGCAATGCCCACCCGCCCGCGCCCGCAGCCGGCGCCATCCCGCGCGCATGAGCCACGTCCCGATCCCCGCCAGCAGCAGCACGATCACGAACGCTCCGCCGGCTCCCGCCGGCGCGCCTGCGCCATCCGCGGCGCCGATCAGCGGCTTGATCGCGTTGTAGCCCGCCACCACCGCCGCGATCCACAGGACCGCTCCGCCCAGGAACTGCCCGAGCGCCACCAGCTTGTTCATCCCGTCACTCCGTCCACGTCGGACACTGCAATGCGTGCAGCCTAACGGGCCTCGCGGCTGCTGCGCTCAAAGCCCCTCGGTGAGGAACGGCATCACCGCCGTCAGCAGTGCGTCCGGCGCTTCCTCCGGGATGTAGTGACCGCAGGGCAGCGGCCCGCCGTCGACATCCGCCGCGACGCGTTGCCATTCCTTCAGCGGGTCGAAGCACTTCGCCACCACGCCCTGCGCGCCCCAGTACACGCGCAGCGGCATCGCGAGCTTGGCGCCGGCGTCGCGATCCGCGCGGTCATGCTCGAGGTCGATGCCCGACGCCGCCCGGTAGTCCTCGCACATGCCGTGCGCGGTGCCAGGTAGTGCCAGCGCGCGCTGATACTCGGCGAACGCGCGCGGGTCGAAAGCCGACAGGCCCGCATGCCGCCTGCCCATCACGTCCAACGCGTACGCCGCAGGATCTGCTTCGATGAGCCGCTCCGGCATCGGCGCCGGCTGGATCAGGAAGAACCAGTGCCAGTACGCCCGCGCGAAGGCCTCGGTCGTCTGTTCATACATCGCCAGCGTCGGTGCGATGTCCAGCAGCGCGAGTCGCTCGACGGCCGCCGGATGATCCGCCGCCATCCGATGCGCGACACGCGCGCCGCGATCGTGCGCCAGTACGCGGAAACGCGCATGACCCAGCGCCTTCATCACGGCGATCAGGTCCTGCGCCATGCGGCGCTTGCTGTAGTTGCCGTGATCCTCGTCACCGGCGGGCTTCGACGAATCGCCATACCCGCGCAGGTCCGGCATCACGACAGTGAAACGCGCCGCCAGCGCCGGCAGCACGCGGTGCCAGATCGCCAGCGTCTGGGGGTGCCCGTGGATCAGCAGCAGCGGCGGACCTTCGCCGCACACGCGCGCATGGATGCGCACGCCGGGCTCGGTCTCCACGGACAACCGCCGCGTCGACGCGGGGAACAAGGCATCGGCCGGATGGGGCTCGACGGTGAAGTCCGCCGCGAAGGCGGAAGAGCCGACGGACGTGGCAGTGGAGGAGGGCGCGTTCATGCGCCGATGCTAGGCGCGTCGTCCTCGTTCCCGCTGTCGGGAACGAGACACTGCGCCCGCGAGTGCCGCTCCCACGCCGCGAGCGCCACCAGCACCGCGCAGGCGAAGGCGCTGGTCGCGACCGGCGTCCAGTCGTGCACGAAGGGCCCCGCCGCCGCCAGCACGATCACCGCGACGCCGTGCGACCACGGCCAGTGCCCGACGACCGCACGCTTGAACAGCCCCACGCCGATCACGTAGAGCGCCACGCCGCCGAGCAGGCACAGCGCCGTCTTCAGATCCGTGTGGCCGTCCGGGTGCGCCAGGACGAATTCATCCGCCGCCGCGTTGACGATGATCCCCGCCACGATCGGCAGATGGATGTAGGTGTAGGCCAGCCGCGCGATCCGTCCCGGATCGTCGCTGTGGACGATGCGGCCGGTCGCGAAGTCGTTGGTCGTGTCGAAGTACAGCCACCACAGCGCGATGCTTCCCGCGAAGGACACCAGGAAGGCCAGCAGGCTCATGGCCGTCAACGGCGCCTCCGCGAAGGTCGCTCCCGTCACCAGGAGCGATTCGCCCAGCGCGATGATCACGAAGAGCGCGCAGCGCTCGGCCAGGTGGCCGCCGGAGATGGTCCAGTCCGCCGTCGTCGAGCGCCCCAGCCCCGGCACGAAGAAACCGGCCGACGGCCCGACGACTTCGATCGCCAGCGCTGTCACCCACAGCGGCACCCGCAGCGACGGGTTCAGCGCGCCGGCGATCCACAGCACCGCCGACACCACCAGCCAGGCCCCGATGCGCTGGAAGTTGCGCACCAGCCCCGCATCCGCCCCGCGCGCCGCCCAGAGGAAGAACAAGGTCCGCCCCACCTGGATCGCCGTGAACGAGGCCGCGAACATCAACGCCCGCTCGCCGAAGGCCTGCGGCAGCGAGACCGACATCAGCAGCCCGGCCAGCATCATCGCGAACAGGCAGATCCTGACCGGCAGCCGCTCCGGATCCAGCCAGTTGGTGACCCAGGAGGTGAAGATCCACACCCACCAGACCGCCGCCATCAGGAAACCGGTCTGCAGCGCGCCGCCCAGCGTGACGCCGTCGTGCGCGAAATGACCGATCAGCGTGTGCGACAGCTGCGTGACGGCGAAGACGAAGACCAGGTCGAAGAACAGCTCGACGAAGCTGACCTTGGCATGGCCGTGCGGGTCGGGCTGGCGCAGGAGGGGGATGGCGGGCATCCCCGGACTGTCGCATGCGGGCGCCACCCGGCCCCCGGGGCCGATGCCAGCTTGACGGCAATCGTACGGCCCTCCCCATAATCGCCCGGATCGCCCCGCCAGAGACGTCGCATGCGTTCCTCCGCCGAGACCCTCCCTCGCAGCAGCCTCGGTCGCGGCGTGGGCCTGCTGATGGTGGCGCTGCTCGCGATGGCCGTGATCGTCGCGCTGCTGGCCTGGCGCGCCCGCGCGACCCTCGACGACCTGCGCCGCGCCGACCGCATCAACACCGCCCTGCCGACGATGACGCTGCTGATGGAGGACCTGCTCAACGCCGAGACCGGCCAGCGCGGCTACCTGCTCACCCAGCGCGCCAGCTACCTGCAGCCCTACCGCGACGCCGTCCGCAACCTCGACCGCCGCGTGGACGACCTGTTCGCCCGCGACGACGATCCCGGCCACGCGCCCAAGCTCGCCCGCATCCGGGAGCTGGTCCAGCTCAAGATGACCGAGATGAACCAGACGATCCGGCTGCACGACTCTGGCCGTCACGAGGAAGCGCTGGAACTGGTGCTCGGCGACCAGGGCCTGCACCACATGGACGAACTGCGCGACGTGCTGGGCGAGCTGACCTCGTCGCTGCGCGCCGAGCGCGGCACGATCAGCGAACGCCTGTCCCGCGAGGCCGGCCACACCGAGCTGCTGATGCTGGCCGGCCTGGCCATGCTGGCGCTGTTCACGGTGATGGCGACCTCGCAGGTCCTGCTGCGCTCGCGCGACCTGTTGCGCACGCAGAAGCGGCTGCGCGGCATCGCCGACAACGTGCCGGCCCTGATCAGCCATTACGACGCGAAGGGCCAGCTGCGCTTCGCCAACGCGGAGGTCGGCCGTGTCTTCCACACCCACCCCGACAGCCTGGTCGGCAAGACGCTGGAACAGATGCGCGGCGCCGACAATGCCGAGCAGATGCGGCCTTTCGTCGAGCGCGTGCTGAAGGGCGAGACCGTCGCCTTCGACGCCGAACAGGTCATCGACGGCGAGACGCTGCACTTCCACCAGAGCCTCGTGCCCGAACTGGCCGGCGGCCGCGTCGAGGGCTTCTACGCCTGCTCGATGGACATTACCCAGCGCAAACGCGCCGAGGCCGTGATCGCCGCCAGCGAGCGCCGGATGAAGGCGATCACCGACAACCTGCCGGTCTTCATCACCTACATCGATGCGCAGCGCAAGCTGCGCTACACCAACGAGACGATGCGGAGCTGGTTCGGCCTGGACCCCCAGGCCTCGCTGGGGCTGCACATCGACGACGTCTTCGGCGTGGCGAGTACCAGCCAGCGCAGCGCGCAGCTGATGCTGGCGCTCGGCGGCGAGCGCGTCGAGTTCGAGATCACCTCGACCATGCTCGGCAAGCAGCGGCACCTGCGCTCGATCTACGTGCCGGACGTCGGGCCGGACGGGCGCGTGCTGGGCATCTTCACCCTGTCCATCGACATCACCGTCATGAAGCAGGCGGAGGCGCAGCTCGCGCGGCTGGCCAGCTCGGACGCGCTCACCGGGCTGCCGAACCGGCGCGAGTTCGACCAGGCCCTGGACGGCGCGCTGGCGCGGCAGCGTCGCCAGGCGCGGGAGGGCCGGATGCTGGCGCTGCTGTTCCTGGACATCGACCACTTCAAGGCGATCAACGACACGCATGGCCACGGCGTCGGCGATACGGTGCTGCGCGACTTCGCAACGGTGCTGCGGCGCACGGTGCGCGGCAGCGACCACGTGGCGCGGATCGCGGGCGACGAATTCGTCGCGGTGCTCGAAGGGCTGAACCAGCCCGAGGAGGCCGAGCAGGTCGCGGCCAAGATCGTCGAGGCGGTGCGGGCC
>NZ_DASVNZ010000251.1:0-15014 GCF_036486225.1 Roseateles sp.
CCAGTCGGTGTCCGCGGCGCTGGCGTGTGTCATGGCAGACGCAGCAGGCTGGGGAGGCTCAATCCCAGGGAGCCGCTTCGGCGGCGAGGTCCTCGTCCTTCGCAGGCGAGGCCGTCTTCGACGCCTTTGCGGCCGGTTCGCTTGCCGGCTTGGCGGCCGCGCCGCCCGGTGCATGTTCCGCCGCGATCTTGGCCGACTGGCCGATGAAGTCCAGCTCGCCGCCCAGGCCCTCGATCATGTCGGGGATGAGCTGCGCGAGTTCGCCGGTGGCCAGCGCCGCGTCGACGTCGAAGGCCTCGTCCTTGGCCGGCTTGTCGCGGCCGTCGAACACCACGTCCAGGAACTTGATGCCCTTGATCTGCATCGTGTCCGTCAGCGTGAAGGAGACGCGTTCCTTCCAGGTCATGGCCAGGCGCGTGGGCATCTTGCCGCTGGTCAGGTGCGCCTTCACCTCGTCGGTGTCCAGGTGGTGGCGGGCGTAACGCACGGCGGCCTTCATCTCGTCGGCGGCCTTGAGTTCGCAGTCGCGGTCGATGACGAAGTCCGCCGGCGGCACGCCGTCCATCAGCCATGCGGCCATGCAGGCGGCCGGCGATTCGGCGCTCTGGAGCAGGTGCAGGTTGATCGACGAGTCGGCCTTCACCAGCAGCGTGATCAGCTCGTCGGCCTTGCCGATCGAACCCGCGTCCACCATCAGGAAGCCCTGCTTGGGGGAGATCCACACCCGCAGGTGGGACTGCAGCGTGAACGCGCGCGGCAGCAGTTCCAGCGTGGCCTGCTCCTTCATGTCGCGTTGCTGCTTCTTGCCGGGACGGCGGCCGGTCTCGAGCTCGATGCGCTCGACCATCTCGTCGACCTTCTCGCGGACGACGGAGCCGGGCAGCACGCGCTTTTCCATGCGCAGGCTCAGCAGCCAGTGGTCGCCGATCTCCTCGAGCAGGCGCGCGCCCGGTTCGCCACGCGGCGGCACCCAGCCGGCGGACAGCGCTTCCGTGGCGCCGCAGGGGACGAAACGCTCGTTCTCGAGGGCGTCCTCGAGCTTCTCGACATTGGGCTGCCAATCGGCAGCCAGGCGGTAAACGATCAGGTTCTTGAACATACGGACGACAACTCGCGACAACGTCAGGGCTACAGCAATGAAAACGGGGCCACGCGGAGGGCGCGGGCCCCGTTCAAACGATGCCGTGATTGTCTCAGGTCTGGCGGTGCTCCCGGCAGCGGAACAACCCCCTTGCGTTCGTTACGTCGCTGGCCCTTGTTGTTCGGAAGCGATCTGACGCAAGGCCTGCTCGAAAGCCTCTGGCGGCTGGCCGCCGGAGATGAGGTACTTCTCGTTGATCACGACCGCCGGCACCGAGCTGATGCCGCGGCTCTGCCACAGCGACTCGGATTCGCGCACGTCCTCGGCGAACTCGCCGCTGTCGAACACGCGGGCCGCTTCGGCGGCGTCCAGGCCGATCTCGCGCACCGTCTCCAGCAGCGTCTCGCGGTCGCCCGGGTTCTTGCCGTTGGTGTGATACGCGGTGAGCAGCGCGAGCTTCAGGTCGCGCTGCGCCTGCGCCGATTGCAGCCCGGCCCAGTGCAGCAGCCGGTGCGCGTCGAAGGTGTTCCAGATGCGGCTGCGCGCGCCTTCGGTGAAGGTGAAGCCGACGTCGGCGCCGCGCTGCTTCAGGTGCGCGCGGATGTCCTTGCGCTGCTCGGGCGTGGAGCGGTACTTGCGCGTCAGGTGTTCCTCGATGTCCTCGCCCTCGGGGACCATCTGCGGGTTCAGCTCGAAGGGCTGGAAGTGGATGTCGACCTGCACGTCCGGCACGCGGGCGAGGGCGGTCTCCAGCGACTTCAGGCCGACGGCGCACCAGGGGCAGGCGACGTCGGAGACGAAGTCGATGCGCAGCGGCTGCAGGGGCTGGCCGGTGGCAATGGAGGCTGAGGCGGCGGAAGAAGCGGTGGTGTCGTTCATGCCGCCGACTCTAGCCAGAAGCTCAAGTCAACACGCGGTCGCTGGGCTTTGCCAGATAGAACCACTCGTGGCCGGGTTCCGCGTTGTTGTTCGGGAACACGATGCGGCCGCCGGCGGGCGCCAGCACCGGCGTGCCGTCGGCGCGGGTGCCGATGCGCTCGCCCTCGGCGATCGCGTCGAAGCTGGCCCAGGGGCGCGCGAAGGTGTCGTCCGGGCTCTCGCGGTCCACGACCTCGTAGAGCTGCAGCAACTCGACGGGGCGCTTCGGGTCGGCGAGTTCGACGCCCTCGGGCGCGATCATGCCCAGCAGCACCAGCGTGCGCAGGATCGCCTTGAAGGCGACCTCGGGACCCTGCGGATCGGCGTGCTGGCCGCATTCCAGCGTGATGCAGTAACCGCCGGTGCTGCGCATGTATTCCGTGGTGCCGACGCCGTAATGCGGGTCCTGCTGCAGCGCCATCTTGCGCGAGCCGTCCGCGGCCTTGTCGGCGCGGCGCTTCAGGCCCAGCGCGTAGGTCGACAGCCAGCCTTCGACCAGGCGCGAGGTGCCCACGGCCAGCGCCAGCGCGCTCTCGGCGGCCTGGTGGCGGAAGGGCTCCAGCTCGCCGTCGTTGTCGCGCGGGCCGATCATCGCGAAGGCGGGTCCGGGGTTGTTGAAGCTGTGCAGGTCCAGCAGCACGTCGCTGGCGGCGATCCACGGGCACAGGCGGTTGGCGATGCGGTCCTCGAAGTCCTGCGGGATCGGGTTGACGCGCAGGTTGCGGTTCAGGTTGCGCTCGCCCTCGCGGCGCTGCAGCCGGTGGGCCAGCGGGTTGACGATGGGGATCATCGTCAGCGTGCCCTTGAGCAGCGTCAGCGCGCCCTCATCCAGCATCGCCAGCACGCGCTGGATGCCGCTGACGCCGGCGACCTCGTTGCCGTGCACGGCGCCCGTGACCAGCAGTTTGGGGCCGGGCTTCAAGCCGGCGAACTGGTGGACGCGGAGGTGGGTCGGGTGGTCGGTGCGGGCGTCGCTCATGGCGGGGCGGAGGGGCTCGAAAAAGGAACCCGAAGCATAGGCCCGCCCGAGGGCGCGTTTCGCGCCTGCGTGCGCGGCGCGTATGCCGAAAACGCGTGCGGCGATGAGTTGAAGTTGGCGGGTCAGCCGCCCAGCAGCGCGTGCGGGTCGAGTGCCGCGTCGCAGGACCAGTGCGTGTTGGGCAGCTCGCCGACGGCGGCGCCGTCGACCCAGCGCGTCAGGCGGTACAGCGTGCCGAAGGCGAAGTCCGGCGGCGCTTCGCCGGGACCGGCGAGCAGCTCGCCGCCGCGGCGCACGTTGTCGGCCATCCAGGCCGGCAGGCGCAGGTGATACGGATTGCGGGCGATCTCGCCGTGGTGGCAGGCCAGGGCGCGCACCAGCAGCGCGGTGTCGCGCTGGCCGGTCTCCACGAGCGTGGTCGGCGCGGGCTGGGTGGCCCAGAACTCGGTGTGCGCGAAGACGGTGGAGATCTTCGCCTGCGCGAGCGCCTCGCTCACCAGCAGGTGCACGCCGATGTGCGTCGGGATGCCGTCGCCGGCGTGCGGCACGAGGATCAGCGCGGGCTGCTCGGCCACCAGCAGTTCGGCGACCAGCCGGACCTGCTCCTGCCACAGCGGCGTGCGCGCGGCGGCGGCTTCCGGCTTCACCTGCTCGAAGCCGTCGGCGGCCAGCAGGCGCAGATCGAAGCCCAGCACGTCGCAGGCGGCGCCGAGCTCGGTCCAGCGCTCGGCGCGGCGGTCCTGCCTGCTGCCCAGGGTCACGGCGATGTTGGTGACGCGCCAGCCGGCTTCCTGGCGCAGGCGCAGCGGCAGTGCGCCGACGATGCATTCGTCATCCGGATGCGGCGCGAAGACCAGCACGTGCGGCGTCCGTTGCGGCGTTGCTTCTCCGTTGGTACCGGAACCATCAGAGGCGGATGTCGGGACCGGCTTCGGCGGCAAAGGACTCACACCGGTACGCACGGGTTGCCGCAGGACGGCATACCAGCTGGCAATCCAGCTTTCCCAGTCGGCCTGGCTGGCGGCGGGGCTGACGGTGGTCGGAAAAGCGGGCGTGGGGGCCGGGGAAGGGGCGTTCGCGTTCATCGGCGGAGCGTTGGCGGCCCGGGCGTCAGCCGTCCGGGCAAGTTCGATCGACCCATCTTAGCGGGCCGGATCTCCGAATGGTATTACATTGGTAGTAAAACTAGATGGAGACCGGT
The DNA here is from genome assembly GCF_036486225.1 of Roseateles sp. Lineage (GTDB taxonomy): Bacteria > Pseudomonadota > Gammaproteobacteria > Burkholderiales > Burkholderiaceae_C > Roseateles. The sequence goes on from NZ_DASVNZ010000251.1 coordinate 4,180, forward strand.
GTAATCCCCGACAAGACCGGTTGGAACGTCCGCCGGGCATGCCGCAGGCCCGGAGAACGGGCCTCCGAAGGCGCTCGTCAAGAGGGCGCGCGCCCTGGCCAAGTGGCCAGCACCACCCCGCCCAGGGCCAGCGCGTAAGCGAGCAGTTGGATGCCGCTCATCTGCTCGCCGAGCAGGACCAGCCCGATGAGCGCGGTCGAGATCGGCAGGAACACCATGAAGACGCCGGCCTTGGCGGCGCTGACGTGCTGCAGGCCCTTCATCCACAGCCAGACGGTCACGGTGCTGGCGGCGATGGCGTAGAAGAGCAGCAGGCCCCAGTCCTTGATCGCGACGGTGCCGAAGTCGAAGTCCACGGCCTGCCACAGGCCCAGCGGCGTGACGAGGACCAGGCCCCAGAGGTTGATCAGCGCGCTGATGCGGCGTGGCGGCAACTCGGCGGCCAGGCGCTTGCCGATGACGACATAGCTGGCCTCGCAGCAGACCGCGCCGACGAGCAGCAGCGCGCCCAGGCCGGACGTCGCGGCGCCCGCGCCGTCGCCGTGCTTGCTCAGCGCCACCATCGCGATGCCGCCGACCGCCATCGCGATGCCGAACAGCGTGCGCGGCGCGATGCGTTCGCGCAGGAAGATCCAGCTCATCAGCGCGACGGTGGCGGGGATGCCGGCCATGATCACGCCGGCCACCACGGCGGAGCTGTGCTTCATCCCGAACAGCAGGCAGATCGAGAACAGGAAGTTCCCGAAGAAGGATTCGAGGAAGAGCAGGAAGCGCGTGCGGCCGGTGAGCGGTTTCTCGGTCGGGCCGCGCCGCAGCCACGGCAGCATGAACACGGCGGCCATGCCGAAGCGCAGGAAGGCCAGCAGGAAGACCGGGAACACGACCACCAGCAGCTTGGACAGGCCGACGTAGCTGCCGATCACGCTGGTGCTGGCGGCCAGGCTCAGGTAGGAGAGCCACGGGACGTGGTGGCCGTGAGCGCCGTGGGCGGTTGCGGCGGCCTCGATGGTCGTGGCGGTCGCGCTGGTCGCGGGTTTGCGGTCGGTTGTGGCGTTGGACATGGTGGGTGATGATGCCCGACGCAGGGAGGGCTCAGACATGGCGACAGGGGTGGGAGCGACGGCGGCGGGTTACTCGGGAACGCCTCTCGCACGCAAGCTGGGGATCCAGGCGGGCGGCACGTTGTGGGCCTTGAGTGCGCCCGAGGGCTACGAGGACTGGCTCGCACCGATGCCCGAAGGCGTCACGCGCGTGAAGCAGCCGTCGGCGACCGTCGACGTCGCGCATGTGTTCCTCGTCGAGCGACAGGACCTCGCGCATCAGCTCAAGGCGCTGCGCGGCAAGTTGCGCGATGACGCCGCGCTGTGGATCTCGTGGCCGAAGAAGGCCTCGAAGGTCCCGACCACGATCACCGAGGACGTCATCCGCGAGGAGTGCCTGCCGCTCGGCTGGGTCGACGTGAAGGTCTGCGCCGTGAGCGAGGTGTGGTCCGGCCTCAAGCTCGTCGTCCGCAAAGAACTCAGAGCAGTCAGCAAGTGATTGGGGACGGCAGAGCGCGGGGTCTTGGCGCTTGACGCCAAGGGAGAGGCGGACCGAGTTCAGTCCAGTGGACTGAACGACGCCGACGAGCGCTGGAGGACCGAAGGTCTGACAGCCCTGCGCTCTGGCGGCCAACGCTTTGGCCGACGCAGGTGGAAAGCGGCCTCACTTCAACCGCCGCAGCGCCACCCGGATCGCATCGATCATCCGATCCAGGTGCTCGCGCTCCGCGATCAGCGGCGGCGACAGGGCCAGGATGTCGCCGGTCGTCCGGATCAGCACGCCCTGTTGCCAGCAGTCGAGGAAGGTCTCGAACGCGCGCTTGGTCGGTTCGCCGGCGCGCGGCGCCAGCTCGACGCCGCCGACCAGACCGAGGTTGCGCACGTCGATGACGTTGGGCTCGCCGCGCAGCGAATGCAGCTGTTCGGCGAAGTAGCCCTGCAGCTCCGACGCCCGCGTCAGCAGGCCTTCCTCCGCGTAGGTGTCCAGCGTCGCGAGGCCTGCCGCGCAGGCCAGCGGATGTGCCGAGTAGGTGTACCCGTGGAAGAACTCGATCAGGTGTTCCGGCCCGGTCATGAAGGTGTCGTGGATGCGCTGCTGCGCGAAGACCGCGCCCATCGGCACGCAGCCGTTGGTCAGTCCCTTGGCCACCGTCATCAGGTCCGGCGTCACGCCGAAGGTCTGCGCCGCGAACGGGCTGCCGGTGCGGCCGAAGCCGGTGATGACCTCGTCGAAGATCAGCAGGATGCCGTGCTTGTCGCAGATCTCGCGCAGGCGCTGCAGGTAGCCCTGCGGCGGGATCAGCACGCCGGCCGAACCGGCCACCGGCTCCACGATCACCGCGGCGATCGTCGACGCGTCGTGAAGCGCCACCATCCGCTCGAGGTCGTCGGCGAGTTCCGCGCCGTGGGGAGGCAGGCCGACGCTGAACGCGTTGCGCGTGATGTCGTGCGTGTGGCGCAGGTGGTCGACGCCGGCCAGCAGCGAGCCGAACATCTTGCGGTTCGCGACCATGCCGCCCACCGACATGCCGCCGAAGTTGACGCCGTGGTAGCCGCGCTCGCGCCCGATGAGGCGCGTGCGCTGGCCCTCGCCGCGGACGCGGTGGTAGGCCAGCGCGATCTTCAGCGCCGTTTCCACCGACTCCGATCCGGAGTTGGTGAAGAACACCTTGTTCATGCCCTCGGGCGCGATCTCCGCCAGCCGTGAAGCCAGCTCGAACGCCTTCGGATGCGCCATCTGGAAGGGCGGCGCGAAGTCGAGCTCCGCCGCCTGCTCCTGGATCGCCTTCACGATGCGGGGCCGGTTGTGGCCCGCGTTCACGCACCACAGGCCCGCGACGCCGTCCAGGATCTGGCGCCCCTGGTCGTCGGTGAAGAACATGCCGTCGGCGCGCGTCAGCAGGCGCGGCGACTGCTTGAACTGGCGGTTCGCCGTGAACGGCATCCAGTAGGCGTCGAGGTCGGGGCGGGGTGGCGTGGACATGGGGACTCCCGGAGCGCGGCCGGCGCGCGTGATCAAAGGACTCAGCAGGCTCAGCGATGAGCGCTGCAATGAACTGAGTCTAGGCAAGCGCACGCGCAATCGGTGAGCGTTCCGGCGGCGGGAAAACCCGCAATGGCGCAATCCAGTGCGGTGATCGAATGGATTCTTCGAACAGAATGCCGCCCATGATCAAGGAAGTGCAACTGGATGCGATCGACCGCGCGATCCTCGCGGTCTTGCAGCGCGACGCGCGCATCTCGAATCAGGACCTCGCGTTGCAGGTCCACCTGTCGCCATCGGCGTGCCTGCGGCGGGTCAAGCGGCTGGAGGATTCCGGCGTCATAGACCGCGTCGTCGCGCTGCTCAATCCGAAGGCGATCGGCAAACCGGGCACGAGCTGGACCATCGTCAACGTCGAGCGCATGACGCCCGCCGCGTTGGCCGAGTTCGAGCAGGCGGTGAAGGACGCGCCCGACATCCTCGACTGCTTCTACGTCGCCGGCAGCAACGACTACCTGCTGCGCTTCGCCTACAAGGACGCCGAGGACCTCGAGCGCCTGCACACCCACGTGCTGATGCAGCTGCCGGGCGTGGCGAAGGCGAACTCGATGCTGGTGCTGCGCACGGTCAAGAAGACGAGCGCATTCCCTTTGGAGTGAGCCAGGGAACGGGCGTTGGACAAAGCGCGAGGGTCAGGCCGTGCGCGGCCGCAGCACGCGCAGCATCGGCAGGAGCTGGATCAGCAGCATCGCGCCGAGGATCAGCGCGCAGCCCAGCAGCCCGGCGCCGTTGAGGCGTTCGCCCATCATGACGTAGCCGAAGACGGCGGCGAACAGCGTCTCGGACGACAGGATGATCGCGGCGTCCGCCGCGTGTGCGTAGCGTTGCGCGACGACCTGGCCCGTGAAGGCCACGCCCACCGACAGCACCCCGGTGTACAGGATCGGCCAGGCGGCGGCCTGGATGGCGGTCCAGCTCCACGACTCGAAGTACAGCCCCCAGGCCAGCGCGACGACGCCGCAGAACAGGAACTGCCCGCCCGCCACGGTGAACGGCGAATTCATCCGGTCCGCCACCATGCCGACCAGCAGCACGTGCACGGCCCAGGGCAGCGAGGACGCGATGACCCAGGCGTCGCCCACGCCGACGTTCAGCTCATGCGCGCCCGACAGCAGGAAGGCCCCCACCAGGCAGGCCAGCGCGCCCGGCCACACCGACCAGTGCGGCAGGTGGCGCAGCACCAGCCAGCCCAGCAGCGGCACCAGCGGCACGTACAGCGCGGTCAGGAAGCCGGCGTTGGTCACCGAGGTGTACTGGATGCCGATCTGCTGCAGCGCCGCGCCCGTGGTCAGCAGCGTGCCCAGGCCCATGATCTTCAGCGCGTCGCCGCCGCGCAGCACGGTCGCGCCGGGAGCGCGCCGCTCGCGCACGATCAGCGGCAGCACGACCAGCGCGCCGATCAGGAAACGGATGCCGGTGAACATCATCGGACCGAGGCTCTCCATGCCATGGGCCTGGGCGACGAAGGCCGAGCCCCAGATCATCGCGATGAGGGTCAGCAGCAGGTTGGCTTGGATGCGGGTCATGGGAGGAAGTGTCGGGGATCTCGGCGCCCGCGCCGGATGGCACGGACGGGTCAGCCTTCTTGGGCTGGCAGGGGAGGCTTGCAGGCGCGCTCGGAGCTTGACGGTCAACTGCTCAGGTAAGCGATCTCTTCATCGCTGAAACCGGCGGCGCTGCGCGCCTCGACGTTGAACGGCGGCCGCAGCCGCGGTGCCTCGTAGCGTTCGACGAGCTCGGGATACAGCGTCAGCGGGTCCAGTCCGCGCTCGCGGCACAGGTGGCGGTACCAGTGGTTGCCGATGCGGACGTGGCCGACCTCGTCGCGCAGGATCAGGTCGAGGATCTCCACCGCGCGGGCGTCACCGGCCTTGGCGAACTTCGCCTGCAGCGGCGGCGTCGCGTCCAGCCCGCGCGCTTCCAGCGTGCGCGGCACCAGCGCCATGCGCGCGAGCACGTCGCCCGCCGTGCGCATCGCCATCGTCCACAGGCCGTCGTGCGCGTCGAAGTCGCCGTAGGACTTGCCGAGGCCGCGCAGATGCTCGTCGAGCAGCGTGAAGTGCAGCGCCTCCTCGGACGCCACCCGCAGCCAGTCGAGGTAGTACTGGCGTGGCATGCCGGGGAAGCGCCACACCGCGTCGAGCGCCAGGTTGATCGCGTTGAACTCGATGTGCGCGATCGCGTGGATCAGCGCCGCGCGGCCTTCGGGCGTGAACGGCGAGCGCGATCCGACCTGCAGCGCCGCGAGCAGCCGCGGCCGCTCGGGGCGCCCGGGCGGCTCGGTCTCGGGGATGAGGAGGGCGGCGATGTCGAGCTCGGCGGCATCGGCCGCGCCGTACAGCTCGCGGGCCGCGAGCGCCTTGGCCCGCGGATCCGCGATCAGAAGCACCTGCAGCGCGCGGGTTCGAAGTTCCATTCGTAGAATTATCCCTTTTGGAGAACCGCATGGCCGTCTACCGCCTCGGCGAACACACGCCGGAACTCGGCACCGGCGTCTGGGTCGCCGACAGCGCGCAGGTCGTCGGCCGCGTCACGCTCGGGGACGACGTCAGCGTCTGGTTCAACGCCGTCCTGCGCGGCGACAGCGAACACCTCACCATCGGCGCCGGCTGCAACATCCAGGACGGCAGCGTCCTGCACGCCGACGCCGGTTTGCCGCTGGTCCTCGGCCGCAACGTCACCGTCGGACATCAGGTGATGCTGCATGGCTGCACCGTCGGCGACAACGCGTTGATCGGCATCGGCGCGGTCGTGCTCAACGGCGCGCGCATCGGCGCCAACTGTCTGGTCGGCGCCGGCGCGCTGGTCACCGAAGGCAAGGAATTCCCCGACGGCAGCCTGATCGTCGGCGCGCCCGCCCGCGTCGTGCGCCAGCTCACACCGGAGCAGATCCAGGGCCTGTCGATGAGCGCCGCCCATTACGTCAGGAACGGCCAGCGTTACGCCGAGGAACTCGTCCGCATTGACGTTCCTCAAACCGCCCCCAGATAACTCGAATTCAAAGGAACCCCATGGCGACGTCCATCAAGCCCGCTCCGAGCGAGCTCCACAAATTCCTCTTCGAAGGCCTGCCCGTGCGCGGCATGCTGGTCCGGCTCGACGACAGCTGGAAGGAACTGCTCGGCCGCCGCAAGGAGCCGCTGGCGCCGGCGGTGCGCGACCTGCTCGGCCAGATGACCGCGGCCGGCGTGCTGATGCAGGCCAACATCAAGTTCAACGGCGCGCTGATCTTCCAGGTGATGGGCGACGGGCCGCTGAAGCTGGCGGTCGTCGAAGTGCAGCCGGACGCGAGCTTCCGCTCCACCGCCAAGACGCGCGAGACCGTGGGCGACGACGCGACCCTGCAGCAGATGCTCAACGTGCACGGCCAGGGCCGTGTCGCGATCACGCTCGATCCGAAGGACCGCCTGCCGGGTCAGCAGCCCTACCAGGGCGTCGTGCCGCTGAGCGGTCCGCAGGGCCAGCCGCTGGAGAAGCTCAGCGACGTGCTGCAGCACTACATGCGGCAGTCGGAGCAGCTCGAGACCACGCTGGTGCTGGCCGCCAACGATCAGCTCGCCGCGGGCCTGCTGATCCAGCGTCTGCCGATCGAGGGCGAGGGCAACCTCGAGGCGGGCGCCACCTCGGGCGTCGCGCGCGAGGAGATGGAGGACGCCTACAACCGCATCAGCATGCTGGCGGCGACCTTGACCGCGGAAGAGCTGCTGACGCTGGACAGCGACACCATCCTGCGCCGCCTGTTCTGGGAAGAGAACGTCCGCCGCTTCGATCCGCAGTACCCGCGTTTCGCCTGCACCTGCTCGCGCGAGCGCGTGGGCCGCATGCTGCTGGGCCTGGGCAGACAGGAAGTCGACGAGATCCTGGCGGAGTTGGGCGGCGTCGAGATCGGCTGCGAGTTCTGCGGCAACCACTACGTCTTCGACCCGGTGGATGTCGGTGAGCTCTTCACCGACCCGCAGTACCAGGCCCCGGGCTCGAAGAACGTCCAGTAACGACGACGCCACACCGCGCCGCTGCGCCAAGAACCGGGGTCAGCGAGCGCTTGTGGGGCCGGAGTGATGCTGGGGGTTCGCGGACGCGATGCCCCCTGCGTCGCGGAGAGCCCGCGCCTGGCTTTCCGAAGTCGTTCTTCGAACCGTCAGGGCGTATCCACGCGCACCACCCGATCCAGCGCCGTGGCCTTCACGCGCTGGGTGCCGTGGGCCTTGAAGTAGGCTTCCAGCGCTTCCACGTCCATCGGCCCCGTCTGTACCAGCCGCGCGGCCGTGAAGGTCTTGAAGCTGTCCCCGCCGACCTGCAGGAAGTTGTTGATCGCGACGCGGATCTTCTGGTCCGGTGTGATCGCCTTGCCGTTCAGCGTCATGCTCCCGGGCACCACGTGCGAGCCGAACGGCCGGCGGTTGTCCCAGCGGTAGCTGAAGCCCTGCGAGGTCTGCAGCGGCAGGAATTTCTTCGGGTCGTTGGCCCACCATTGTTCTTCCAGCACGGCCTGCAGCTGCGCGCCAGACAGCTCCACCACCACCAGCGCGTTGGAGAACGGCAGGGCCGCGAACAGGTCGCCGAAGGTCACCGTGTCGTCCGCGCGATGGATGAGCCCGGTGCGCACGCCGCCGTTGTTCTGGAAGGCGATCTGCGCGCCGCCGTTCTCCGGCGCGCGTGTCGCGGCCAGCATCGCGTCGGCCACGAGCTGACCCATGGTCGTGCCGCCGCCGTCGCTCTTGTCGTCGCCTTCCTTGCTCAGCGCCTGCGCCAGGAAGCCGACCTTGCGCTCGATCAGCGGCTGCGCCACGTGCTGGTAGCTGCTGATCAGCAGCGTCTGGCGCGGGTCCTTGGCCGTCTCAGGGCGCACCACCACGTTGTTGGCTCGCGCCTCGGTCATCGTGCCGGTGGCGCGGTCCAGGGTCAGGTCGATCTCGGTGACCAGGGTGCCGTACTTGTCGCCGCTGGTGACCAGGCGGCCGTCGATGCGGCAGTTGTAGGCGCGGTGGGTGTGGCCCGACACGATCAGGCCGACGCGCTTGTCCAGCTTCTTGACGATGTCGACGATCGGACCGGAGATCTCCGGGCAGTCGTTGATGCCACCCGTCGGGTAGCCGCCTTCGTGGATCAGCACGACGAAGGCGTGCACGCCCTGGCGCTCGAGCTCGGGCACCAGGCGGTTGATGGTCTCGGCCTCATCGTCGAAACGCAGGCCGCGGATGCCGGTCGGGCTGACCAGCTCCGGCGTGCCCTTCAGCGACAGGCCGATGAAGCCCACCGGCACGCCGTCGAAGCGCTTGATCGCGTAGGCCGGGAGCACCGACTGGCCGGTCTTCTCGTCGATGGTGCTCGCGGCGAGGTACTGGTACTTCGCGCCCTTGAACTCGGTCGGGCCCTTGCAGCCGTCTTTCGGGTGGCAGCCGCCGCGCTGCTTGCGCAGCAGCTCCTCGATGCCCTGATCGAACTCGTGATTGCCGACCGAGGAGATGTCCAGACCCATCATGCCCAGCGACTCGATCGTCGACTCGTCATGGAACAGCGCCGACAGCAACGGACTCGCGCCGACCAGGTCGCCGGCGGCCACGAACACGTGGTTGGGATTCTTCGCCTTGATCTGCGCGACCACCGTGGCCATGCGCTCCGCGCCGCCCGCGTCCAGCGTGATCGTCTTGTCGGGGTTCTGCGGGTCGGGCAGCTTGATGCCGCCGGCCGGCGGCAGCAGGTTGCCGTGGAAATCGTTGATCGCCAGCACCTTGACGGCGACCGACGCGGTGGCGGGTTTCGCTGCATTCGCGGTCTTGGCAGCGGCGGCCGATCCTTCCACCGACGGCGGCAGCGGCGCTTGCGGTCCGGAAGAGCTCAGCGATCCGCAGGCCGCGAGCAGCGCCGCACTCAGCAGCATCGACAGGGCGCCCAGCGGGCGGCGGACGAAAGGACGGTTCATCGGGGGAGGCTCCAGGAACGCCGTGAATCTCGAAAAACTCGATGCTCGCAAATGTTTGCGGGATCGAAGCGGCGGATTGTGCCTCGCCTGTGTGGCGGCGCCGTGAGCGCGCCGTTCAGCCGCGCGGATGGCGTTCGGCGCCGCGGCCGGCGGTGCGGCTGGCGTGCTCGCAGGCCGGGTCGTCGCAGAGTTCGCAGCCCAACCAGGAGCCATCGCCGCCCAAGCTTTCCCCGCGCTGGAGCAGGCGCCCGAAGAGGCCGTCTTCGCGCCCGAGGTGCGGCCTCAGCAACGGACCGAGCGCGTTGAGCGCCTGTTGCAGCCGCTCCGGGCCGCTGCCCGAGACCAGGCTGTAGCTCAGGCCGGCGTCGCGCAGTGCGCGGCGCAGCAGCCGGTCGGTGGGCTGCTGCGCGTGCGGGCCGTCGCGCATGTTGTCGGCGATCCAAGGCAGGTCGAGCGCCATCAGCAAGGTGGCGTCCATGCGGGCCTGGACCTGCAGCGCGAACGGGTAGAGGCTGGTGTCGTCGAAGAGCTGCTCGCTGTAGACGGCGGTCATCAGCGGCGTCGTGTCGTGCAGGACGAGGTCGTGGTCCGCGGCGGCCGCTTCGGCGCGGCGCCATTGCTCCTCGGCGATCTCGCGCTGCTCGTCGGGGCGCGGTGTGCGCAACTCGCGCTCGCACCACTCGCGCAGGTACTCGCCGACCAGCGCGCAGCGCAGCCGTGTCTGGGCGCTCAGATGCGCCAGCAGCGCGACGCCGAGGCGGCTCTTGCCGGTGCTCTCGGCGCCGACGAGGGCGATGTGCAAGGTCATGGGGAGAACGGCAGGCGCGGACGCTTCGGGTCGACGGGGTCAGGTGTCGCCGCTCAGGCGGCGATCGCCGCCGGACGCAGCTGTCGTTGCCAGGCGCGCCAGCCGGCCACCGACATCGGCACGAACACCGCGTACAGCACGACCGTCAGCCAGTAGCCCTTGAGCGCGAACAGCCCGATGCTCACCAGGTTGACCATCACCCAGACGGGCCAGTTCTCCTGGTACTTGCGGCCGAGCAGCCACTGGCCGGTGATGCTCGCCACCGTCGGGAGGGCATCCCAATAGGGGAGGGGGGAATCGGTGCGGTGCTGCAGGAACAGCCCCAGCAGCGGCCAGGCCGCGAGCGTGAACAGCACGGCGGTGATGCGGCCCTTGGGACCGAGCGTGCGCACGTGCAGGGTGTCACCGTCCGCGGTGCGGCCGCGCATCCATTGCCACCAGCCCCACAACGCGAGCGCAGCGAACAGCAGCTGCAGCGAGGCTTCGCCGTAGAGCTTGCCGCTCCAGAACAGCAGGAAGTAGAGCAGTGAACTGGTCAGCGCCAGCGGCCACGCCATCACCTGCACGCGCATGTTGCACACGACCATCCAGATCGCGAGCGCGAAGGCCACGAGCTCCAGCCAGCTGATCGGGCTGCCGAGGGCATGGAAGGCGGGCGAGAGCGCCCAGGCGAGCACGGCATCCATCGGCGAGAGCATGCGGAGATTGCGGGAGGAAAGTGCGGAGGGGAGATTGTCGCGTGGTCCCGGCGCTTCAGCGCCGCAGCGGGACGAAGACCTCGTCCGGCTTGACCATGCCCAGTTCCATGCGCGCCTTCTCCTCGACCATCTCGAGGCCTTCGCGCAGGTCCAGCAGTTCGGCCTGCAGCTGCGTGTTGCGCGCGCGGGCCTTCTCGTTGGCATCGACCTGCTCGCGCAGTTCTGCGCGCAGCTGGACGCCGCGGGCCAGGCCGCCCTTGCCGAACCAGAGCTGGGCCTGGATGGCGACAAGGAACGCGGTGAGGACGATGGCCAGGGCTTT
>NZ_DASVNZ010000256.1:0-7082 GCF_036486225.1 Roseateles sp.
GCCGACGTCGCGCGTTCCGCCGTTCCGCATCGTCCGGGCCGCCGCCGCCGTCGCTACCGCCGACGCGGCCGTTGCCGCGCCCGCCCGATGAGGTCACGCCGCCGTCGCCCGCAGGACGACTCGGCGCCAGCGGCTGCCCGCTCACGCGGCAGCAGGATCTCTCGTCATGGAAACTCTTGGAACCCTCTTTGCGGGCGCCTTCGCGGGTGCTCGCGACATCGGCATCGACGTGGATGTCGACACGCCGATCCCGTCGCCGACCTGGCAGCTCGCCGTCGATCGCGCCGTGCGTCTGTGCGGCAGCCAGGCCGCACTGGCCCGGCATCTGAAAGTCCCCCGCCAGCACGTCAGCGAAGCCCGCACGGGCGGACGCACGATCCCGACGGATCGGCTGCCCGCGCTCGGCGAGCTGGTCCACATGACGCCCGCCGAACTGTGGACGCTGCAGGAGATCGCCAACATGCCCCGGCGCAACCCGTTCGCGCGCGAGTGCGACGGCTTGTAGAAGGCCTGTAGGACCACACCGACGACAGGACGCGCCGCCCGCCGTCACGCCGCGGACGGGGCCGCGCCTAGGATCAAGTCCGTGCCATCGCACCCTGCGAGATACGCAGTAACTTTCTGGAGTAGACGATGAACAAGGACCAAGTGAAGGGCGCCGTCAAGGACGCAGCCGGCAAGGTGCAACAGAAGACCGGTGAGGTCATCGGCAGCACCGAACAACAGGCCAAGGGCCTGGCCAAGCAGGTCGACGGCAAGGCCCAGAAGGCCTACGGCGACGTGAAGGAAGCCGCGAAGGACGCCGGCAAGCATTGATGCCCCGGCGCCCATGAAAAACGCCGGCGGGACGCGAGTCCCGCCGGCGTTGCTCATTGCACCCGCGCCAGATCAGGCCGGCTTGTTCTTCAGCTTGCCCTTGGGCGCCACCGCGGTCATCGGCGCGACCGGCCGGGTGGAGACGGAGGACGACTCCTTCGGAGTGCTGGTGTCCTTCTTGGGCTTCTTGTTGGCCTTGTCGTTGCGTTGCTCGCCTTTTGGCATGGCTCGGTTTCCTTCTGTGGTTCAGGGTCGGGATGGCGGCACTCTACTACTGCCGACGCCCTCCAGTCACTCCACCGCCCGTGGCGGCGTCACGACGGCCTTCCCGTAGCGATCGCCAGCGCCATCGACGCGGCCGTCCCGGATGAAGTCCCGCATCATCGCGAAGTAGCCCCCGGCATAACGCGTCGAGACGCGCCGGCCGTCCGGCGCGGGCTCGAACTCGGTCATCCCGTGGTCGGCCCCGGGATAGATCGCCAGCGTGTAGCGCTTGCCCGCGGCGATCAGCGACTGGATGTCGGCCGCGGAGCCGGCGCTCGGCGCCACGCGGTCGTCCGCGCCGAGCACCCACAGCTGCGGCGTGCGCGAGGCCCGCAGCGTCGGCATCGGGTCGTAGCGGAAGGACACGTCGAACTTGTAGGTGGTGTTCAGCCCCTCGACGATCTGCGCCTTGTCGAGCGGCAGCACCAGATGCAGGAAGTTGCCGCGGACGTCCTTGAACCACGGTTGCGACCGGTACTCGGCGCGCAAGGCGTCGAACGCCTCGTAGCCTTCGTTGCCGCGCGTCTCGATCACCTTCTGGCCGGCGCGGGTCAGCGCCAGCGCCTTCTCCGTCTCCTGCGCGGAATGCCGGCCGGCGCGCATCTCGAGCGCGACGCTCTGCAGGTCCTGCTCGAGCATGGACACCGTCAGGCCGAAGCTCACGATCGCGAAGTCCACCGGCGCGCGATCGGCCGCCAACGGCGCCACCCATCCGCCCTGGCTGCCGCCCTGATAACCGATGCGGCCGACGCGCGATCCCGCCAGTCGACGGGCTTCCTCCATGGCCCGGACCGCGTCGTCGGCGAGCAGGGGGATGTCCTGCGTGTACGCGCCGCCGGAGGCGCCGGTACCCCGCTTGTCGAAGACGAAGGCGCCGACGCCCTCCGCGGGGAACTGGCGCTGGAGCGGGTTGCCGTCGAGCGCTGAGTCGGTCTCGGAGCCGTGGAGGAGTACCACCACCGGGACGGGGCCCTGGCCGCGCGGCATCACGAGTCGGCCGACCAGCGGGACGCCGCCCGCATCGAAGCGGGTCTCGGTCACGTCGAACGCGATGCGCTTGCCGCGCTGTCCGCCGAACGTGATGTCGCCGGTGGCGCAGTCGGTCGATGACAAGGTGTCCTTCGCCGGCTTGTCGGTCCAGCCGACGGTGCTGATCCACGCGCCGTCAGGCTGCGGGCGCAGCCGGCCCGTCTCGCCGTTGAATGCAGTCCAACGCAAGGCGTCGCGTCGGTCCGGCGCAAGGTCCAGCGTCTGGCCGTTCTCCAGACGATAGGCACCGACTAGGCAGTTTGTCGTCGCTGCGACAGTCGCAGTTGCAGTTGCAGTTGCAGAAGCCGTAGCCGCCGGAGCCGCTTGCGTTGCCTGGGCCAGGATCGACGCGGGCGCCGCCGCGAGCACCGCACAGAGCGGCAGCACGACCAGTGATTTCATTCTCTTCCCTCTAAGCTCGGTCATCGGAGCCCGGAGTCTCGATGGGCCGCCCGTCCGGGACGACCGCCAGGAGACGCGCTACCGGCGGGTCGTGACGGACTGCAGTCTCCGCCGACAGACGGCACCCGCGGCCGCGCCGTCATCGATCCGTCATGGGGGGTTCGGTCCCGGGCGGCGTAACGAATCGGCTTTCGTCAAGCTGTTCACGTCCCCGCATCGATCGGATCCGCCCCGGCACTGTTCGCCGATGAAACAAGGGCATAGGCTCGCGCACCAAACCGGTGGGCACTCCCCGCCGCCGGTCGCTTCCATCTCCCACTGTCCTGGATGAGGTCCTCATGACTCTGAACAACCTGCGCGTCGGAACCCGGCTTGGTGCCGGCTTTGCCCTCATCCTGCTGCTGCTGGCGCTGATGCTGGTGGTCAGCGTGCTGCGCCTGAACAGCGCGTCGGTCGCCGTCCAGTCCATGATGGCGTCCCCGCTGGCCAAGGAGCGCCTGCTGGAAGAGCAGCTGCGCAATGTCGTGGCCGGCGTGACCCGCGGCAAGGCGATCGCGAAGAACGCCGATGGCGGGCTGGAGGCGCTCTTCCGCGACGAGGCGAAGGCCTCGACCGCGCGCGGCAACGAGATCGTCAAGGCGCTCGCGGAGCTGCCCACGGCCGACGCCGAGAAGCCGCTGCTGGAGAAGTTCAACGGGGCCCGCAAGGGCTACCTCGACGCGCGCGACCGCATGATGGCGGCCAAGCGCGCCGACAAGGCCGACGAGGCCAACCGCATCTTCGACAGCGAATTCAGCGTCGTGGCGCCGGCCTACGTGGCCGCGCTGACCGCGGTGCTGGACTACCAGCGCAAGGTCATCGACGAGATGAACCAGACCATCGCCGCGGACACCGCGCGCGCCCAGTTCCATCTGGAGGTGCTGGGCGTGATCGCGATCACCCTCGGCATCGTGCTGGCGATCATCTTGACCCGCTCGATCACGCGGCCGATGGCGCAGGCCATCGAGCTGGTCGACGCGGTCGCGCAGGGCGACCTGTCCAAGCGACTGCAGGTCGAAGGCCGTGACGAGATCGCCTACCTGGTCGGCTCACTCGGCAAGATGAGCACCGGTCTCACCGACCTCGTGCGTCAGGTGCGCCAGGCGTCGGAGGGCATCCAGACCGCCAGCGACGAGATGGCCGTCGGCAACATGGACCTGAGCGCGCGCACCGAGCAGCAGGCCAGCTCGCTGGAGGAGACGGCGTCGTCGATGGAGCAGTTGAGCGCCGCCGTGCGCCACAACGCCGACAGCGCGCACCAGGCCAACCAGCTGGCGCAGAACGCGTCCGACGTGGCGGTGCAGGGCGGCGAGGTGGTCGGCCGCGTGGTCGAGACGATGAAGGGCATCAACGATTCGTCGCGTCAGATCGGCGACATCATCGGCGTCATCGACGGCATCGCCTTCCAGACCAACATCCTGGCGCTGAACGCGGCGGTGGAAGCGGCGCGTGCGGGCGAGCAGGGCCGCGGCTTCGCCGTGGTCGCGTCCGAGGTGCGCTCGCTGGCCGGGCGTTCCGCCGAGGCGGCCAAGGAGATCAAGCGCCTGATCACCGCCAGCGTCGAGCGCGTCGAGCAGGGCACGAAGATGGTGGACCGCGCCGGCGAGACGATGACCGAAGTCGTCGGCAGCATCCGCCGCGTCAACGACATCATCGGCGAGATCAGCTCGGCCAGCACCGAGCAGTCCAGCGGTGTCGCGCAGGTCGGCGAGGCCGTCACCCACATCGACCAGGCGACGCAGCAGAACGCCGCGCTGGTCGAGCAGATGGCCGCCGCCGCGAGCGGCCTGAAGTCCCAGGCCGAGCAGCTCGTCAAGGTCGTGGCGACGTTCAAGCTCGCCTGATCCGGCACGCGCCGAGGCGGCGCGTGCCGCCCTGTGCGCTCACTTCGAGCGTGGCACTTTGCGATCCAGGAAGTCCCGGATGATCGGGGCCATCTCCTCGACGTGGGCCTCCAGCGCGAAGTGAGCGGTGCCTGGATTCAGCGCATCGCCCGCGCGCGCTCCAGACGCCATCGCGTCAGATCGTCGGCGCCGGGTCCTGCCTCGATCGACAGATGGGAGGGATCCACGGGCTGCCCCGTCTGCGCATCGACCAGGTTCAGCAGGACTGCGCGGCCGGTGCTGGCGTCGACGAAACGCAGCGGCGGACCGGGAAGTCCGTCGACGTTCCACTTGTCCCCGACCTGCACCATCGCCAGCAGGACCAGCCCCACCTCCTGGCCCTCCGGCGTCAGGACGTATTCATACCGGTCGGGCCGCGTCTGGTACAGGCGCCGCTCGACCAGGCCGCTCTGCTGCAATGACTTGAGGCGGTCGGACAGCGTGGCATTGCTGGCACCGGTCGATTCGCGCAGGTCGTCATAGCGGCGCAGGCCGAGGTAGAGGTCGCGCACGATCAGCGCGCCCCAGCGGTCGCCCAATGCGCCCATGACGCTCGCCATCGAGCAGATCATCCCTTCGAAGCCTTTGGATTTCATCCCCGTCCCCTTGCGTGGACCTTCCTCCACGCGTGTGCGCCCACCGGCGGCAATGTCCTACCAGGAAGCTCTGATTATAAGAGTCATGGAATGATTCGTTACTCTCATGATGAGAGTGATTGGATGAAGTCATCCGCCATGCCACCTGTCGACAGGAAACCCGCCATGAAACTTCGAGACCTTTCCCGGGCCGCATCGACCGCCATCGCGCTGGCCGCCCTGTGGTCCGGCTCCGCGCTGATGTCCCAGGCCGCCGCTCAGGATCGGACGCCGTCTCCGGCAGCCGCGAACCCGGTCGGCGTCTGGGATCAAGGTCGGAACGCGGAGGCCGTCCAGAAGGACGTCTGGTTCGAGAACTACAAGTTCCGCAACGGTCAGACGCTTGATCGCGTGAAGATCCATTACGCGACGCTGGGCACCGCGCATCGGAACGCACGCGGCGAGATCAACAACGCGGTGCTCGTCCTCCACTGGACGGGCGCGGACAGTCGCGCGCTCCTGAGCCCGACGTTCGCCCAGGCGCTCTTCGCGCCGGGGCGGCCGCTCGATGCCCGCCGCTACTTCCTGATCTTTCCCGACAGCGTCGGGCACGGCCAGTCGAGCAAGCCCAGCGACGGGCTGCGGGCCCGGTTCCCGGACTACGACTACGGGGACATCGTCGATCTTCAGCACAAGCTCGCGACGGAAACCTTGGGGATCAGGCATCTGCACGCCATCGTCGGCATGTCCATGGGCGGCATGAACGCGTGGCAATGGGCGCAGGCCTATCCCGACATGATGGACGGCGTCATGCCGGTGGTGTCGTTGCCGATGCGGGTGTCGGGTCGCAATCTCCTGTGGCGGCGGATGGTGATCGATGCCATCAAGACCGATCCCGATTGGCGTCAGGGCGACTACACGCAGACGCCGCGCGGATGGATCAACGGCTTCCGCGTGCTGCGGCTCATGATCGACAGCGCCTCGGCGCTCCAGCAGCAGGTGCCCGACGGTCAGGCGGCGGACCGGTTCCTGGCCGCCACGCAGCAGCAGGCCGAACATGTCGATCCCAACGACATCCTCTACTCGCTGAAATCCTCATTCAGCTACGCGCCGGAAGGCCAGCTCGGCGCGATCAGGACGAAGCTCTTCGCGCTCAACTTCTCGGATGACGAATTCAATCCGGACGAGCTGAACGTGCTGGAGACGGCGGTGCCGCAAGTGGCGCAAGGGCGTTACGTGGTGCAGCCGGGGACGGCGAGCTCGCCCGGGCACTACACGATGACGCGGCCCGAACTGTGGGCGAACCATGTGGAAGACTTCATGCGTTGGATCGAGGCGCAGCCCGCGCCGCCGGCGCCGAGCGTTAAGCCCGAGGGAGCACGCCCATGAGCCGGCGGTCAGGAGGCGGACTTCAGCGCGGCACGCGTGTCATGCTGGCGGTGCTGGCCGCGTGGGGATCGGCGGTGACCGCCGCCGCCGCCACGGGCCTGTACGGCAGGGTCGATCCGATGTACCTGGCGGCCATCATTGCCCTGGGCATCGTGGTCCCGGTCATCCTTTATGCGATGTCGCAGGACATGCGGCGCTACATCGAGCGCATCGGGCTCCGGGGCCTCACCGCCTTCCACATCTGGCGGATCGCGGCGGCCCTCGTGTTCTTCTGGTACGGCGCGAACGACTGGGTGCCGGAGAGCTTCGTTCTCAATGCCGGCGTCGGGGATCTCATCGCGGGGCTCATGGCGCTTGCCGTCACCGTGCTGCCCAAGAGCCGCAAGCGCTACCTGGTCTTTCACCTGTTCGGGTTTGCCGATTTCGTCGTCGCGATCGGTACGGGGTTGACGCTGTTCGTGCTCCACGATCCCCGCATGTCAGGCATCCAGACCTTGCCCATGGCGCTCATTCCGTTCTTCGGTGTCGGCATTTCCGGAGCGAGCCACCTGATGGCGTTCGATCTGTTGCGACGCGGTGTCGGGATCAGTCCGGCAACGCCGGCCTGATCCCATACAAGGCCAGCAAACCGAACACGTGCCCGATCGCGACGCCGGGTTCGCCGGACTCGACGCGCGCGATGGTC
>NZ_DASVNZ010000271.1:0-6365 GCF_036486225.1 Roseateles sp.
GGCGGCGGCGGTGGCGACCGTCGGGCTGGCGGCCTGCGCGTCGGTGACCAGCGTCGCAAGCAGCGGATCGTCGAACTGCGACCACCAGCGGCGCAGGTCCGTGGTCTGGCCGCCGTGCGGCATGGGCGCGTGCCATTGCGCGGCGACGGGGACGGCGCCGGGTGGCGTGATCGGCGGGGACAACGCGCCGCAGGCGCTCAGGAGCGGCAGGCTCAGGACGGTGAAGAAGGGAGAGCGACGGTGCATGGGCCGCGACTGTCGTGTCGCCCGTCTTTCCGGCTCCTTACCGCCGATCGACGCCTCCGACCATCCCCCGGCGGTGCGCCGGCTCAAGGAGGAAAGGTGGGCGGGGCCAGTCCTTGCCGACCTGCTTCAGAGGAAAACAGGCACCGTACGGTAAGGAGTCAGTAAGACGGCGGCGCCGAGGATGCGGGCTCCAATCACCGCCCCCACTCGGGAACTTCTCATGGCACCGCAGACACGATTCCTTCCGCATGCATCCCGGGCGCTCACGCGCGCCGTCTTCTCTTCCGCCGCCGTGCTCTGCGTGTCGGCCCCGCTGTCCGCGCTGGCGGCCGGACCGGGCGGCCCCGGCCAGGACGGCGAGTCCTCGTGGGGACTGGGCATCGGCGCCGTGAGTTCCCAGAAGGCCTACACCGGCTACGACCGCGAGACCAAGGTGCTGCCGATGCTCAGCTATGAGAACCGCTGGGTGAAGCTGTCCGGCCTCGGGCTCACGGGCAAGCTGCCGAGCTGGACCATCAACCCGACGCAGCGCGTCGACTTCGGTCTGGTGGCCAAGCTGGACCTGGGCGGCTACGAGCAGGACGACGCGCCCATCCTCAACGGCATGGCCGAGCGCAAGGGCGGCGTGTGGGTCGGCGCCAAGGCCGAGTGGAAGACGGACATGTTCGACCTGGGCGGGCAATGGACGGCCGACGCCTCCGGCCACAGCAAGGGCCAGAAGTTCGAGCTGACGCTGGAGAAGACCTGGCGCCTCGGCGGCCAGTGGATGCTGACGCCGCGCCTGGGCGCGAACTGGGTCGACAAGAAGTATGTCGACTACTACTACGGCGTGCGCGCCGAAGAGGCCCGCGCAGGCCGGGCGTTCTACCAGGGCAAGTCGACGACCAACGCCGAGGTGGGGCTGCGCACGATGTACCTGTTCGACCGCCACCACGCGATGCTGCTGGACCTCAGCGTCACGGGACTGGGCAGCGGCATCAAGGACAGCTCGCTGGTCGACCGTTCGACGGAGAATCGGGTCTTCGTGGGCTACCAGTACCGCTTCTGATGCTTGAAGGACGTCGAGCGCCAGCCGAGAACGCGCCGTCCGGCGCCGCGCCGGGATCGGCCGGGGCCTCGGAATCCTCCCGTCCATCGGGCTCGGCTGGCTCGACGGGCTGGATGAACAGCCTCACCGCGAAGGTCCTGGTGGCCTACCTCGTCGGGGTGGTGCTGACCGTGGCGACGCTGGTGCTCGTCTTCGACGGCGTGACGCGCTGGCGCGGCACGCTGTACTTCGACGAGGACATCTCCGAATTCGCCGAGGAACTCTCGGAGAAGCTGGTGTTCGACGCGAGCGGCATGCCGGTCGGCTTCAACGCGGATGCGCGGCAGTACGACTGGATGTACCTCAAGCTGAAGGACGACCTGGCGTACCGACTGCTGGACGCGTCGGGCCGGGTCGTGCTCGCATCGCCGGCGTCGGAGGACTTCTGGGCCGCGAGCGGCCCGGGCGCGCAGCGCTTGAAGCAGGGCAACTTCTCGTTCGAATACGCCGGCCAGCCGATGCGCGGCGCCACCGAGGTCGTCCGGCGCGGCGGCCGCGCGTGGTACTTCCAGCAGGCCGGCAGCGCGCGGCTGTTCGAGCTCTTCCACGTCGAGTTCGCGATGCCCTTCATGAGCAAGGGCATGGGGCTGTTCGCGACGACGCTGCTGCTGGTCTTCGGCGTGTGCGCCTACCTGACGCTGCGGCGCGTGCTCAAGCCGCTGCACGAGGTCTCGGCCTCGGCGGCGGCGATCTCGCCGCGCTCGGTGCACGGGCGGCTTCAGATCGACCGCGTGCCCACGGAGATCGTCCCGCTGGTCGAGAGCTTCAACCGTGCGCTCGAGCGCCTGGAGCGCGGCTACCGCGTGCAGCAGGAGTTCCTCGCCACCGCGGCGCATGAGCTCAAGACCCCGCTGGCGCTGATCCGCGCGCAGGTGGAGTTGATGGCGGAAGGCAAGGGGCCGGACCTGCTGCTGCAGGACGTCGAGCACATGACGCGGCAGGTGCAGCAGTTGCTGCTGCTGGCCGAGGCGAGCGAGACGCAGAACTACGTCTTCGCGCCGACGGATCTCGAAGCGGCGGCGGGCGAGGCGGTGGAATACCTGACGCGCATGTCGACGGCGCGGGAGGTGGCGCTCGATGTCGTGATGGTCGGGGTGCAAGGATCGGAAGAGCCGACCGGCACGGTGACCTGGGACGCCGATCGCGGCGCGCTGTTCACGCTCCTCAAGAACCTGCTCGAGAACGCCATCCAGCACGCGCCGGCCGGCAGTCTCGTGAGCGTGGAGATCGAGGCCGACCGGTTCTCGGTCCGCGACCGCGGGCCGGGGGTGACGCCGCATCAGTTGTCGCGGATCTTCGGACGCTTCTGGCGCGGCGCGCATCGTCGCGATCACGGCGCGGGACTCGGCCTGGCGATCTGCCAGGAGATCGCGGAGGCGCATGGGTGGCAGCTGTCCGCACAACCGGAGGACCCGGGGCTGCGGATGGTGGTCGCAAAATCCCCCCCATGACCCCCGCCTCCCCGTCGTCGTCCCTGGCCGCCAAGTTCCTCATCGGCGTGTCCGTTTTGGGCCTGCTCTACCTGGGCAGGGAAGTCCTGGTGCCGATGACGCTGGCGGGAACGCTGGCCTTCGTCCTGGCGCCTTTCGTGCGCCGGTTCCGGCGCCTCGGACTGGGCCAGACTGCGGCCGCCATCTCGGCCCTGCTGCTGGCTGGCTGCTTCATGGCGATCGTCGGCGCGGCCCTGCTGGGGCAGTTGAGCGCCATGTCCCGCGAGCTGCCGGCCTACGAGTCCAACCTGCAGGAGAAGCTGGGCACCCTGCGCAAGCTCACGGTCGATCAGCTGGAGGAGGCGCATGGCCGGGCCGGCCGGATGATGGGCAGCCTGAAAGCGTCCCCGTCGCAGACCGCCGGGTCTGCGGGGTCTGTGGGGTCACCCGGAGGCGTCGACCCGGAGGAGCCGTTCCCGCGCCAGGCGACAACGTCCTCGGAGCCGCCCGACCGCGGCGAGGATGCGCTGCGGCGACTCGCCGCCGCCGTCTGGGGCCCCGCCGCCACGGTCGGCATCGTGATCCTCGTCCTGATCTTTTCCCTGCTGGAGCAGGACGTGCTCCGCGACCGTCTGATCCGCCTGCTCGGCGGATCGGACATCCGCGCCGCGACCAGCGCGGTGAACGACGCGGGCCAGCGCCTCTCGCGGTATTTCATCTCGCAGTTCACGGTCAACTTCGGCGTGGCCGTGGTGATCGGAGTCCTGCTCGCCGCGCTCGGCATGCCGCACGCCGTGATCTGGGCGGTGCTGGCCGGGGTGCTCCGCTTCATCCCGTATGTCGGGTTCCCAGCCGCGGCCTTGGGGGCCTGCGCGGTGGCCGCGGGCGTCTCACCGGAGTGGCACCTCGCCTGGTCGACCGCGCTGGTGTTCCTGGCGGTTGAACTGGTGGTGGCCCACGTGCTGGAGCCGAGGCTGTACGGGCATGCGACGGGGCTCTCCCCGCTGTCCGTGGTCGTCGCGGCCATCTTCTGGAGCGCGCTGTGGGGGCCGGTCGGCCTGCTGCTGTCCACGCCGCTGACGCTGTGCCTCGTCGTGGCGGGCCGGCATGTGCCCGCCTTGGCCTTCCTGGACATCCTCCTCGGCGACACGCCCGCGTTGAGCCTCGCGCAGCGCTTCTATCAACGCAGTCTGAGCGGCGACGCGGTGGAGATCCTGGCCGATGCCCGCGCGTTCCTGAAGCGCAAGTCGCTGGCGACCTACTGCGACAAGGTGGTCCTGCCCGCGCTCAACCTCGGCAGGGACGATCTGGTCAGGAACCTGATCACCCAGCAGCAGCGGTCCGCGGCGCAACGCGTCATCCTGCATGTCCTGGGGGAGCTGACGCGGCTGCCGCATGCGCCCAAGCGACGATGGACACGGTCGGTGCTGTTCGGCGGCGATCTCGGGCTCCAGCTGCGTCAGGATCGGCTGACCATCGAAGCAGGCTCGCCGGGCCAGTCCGCCGCGGGCGCCGGATCCGCGCTGATGTGCATCAGCATGGACGATCGGGAGGCCCATCTGTCGGCGGAGCTGCTCGTGAGAATCCTGCGCGGCGATCAGCTCGGCGCGTTGCACGTCACCGTCCAGGAACTGGCCAGCGTGCCAGCTGCGCTGGACCTGTCGGCGGTGCAGGCCGTGCTCGTCGTGGCCGCCGCCACGGACGGCGCGGTCGAAGGCGACGCCCAGGCGCTCAACGAGATGCTCGCGCGCATGCCGCAGGCCCGGGTGATCTCGATGTTCTCGGCGAACAGGACGTCCGTGGACCAGATCGCCCCCGACCGGCCGCATGACACGGCGTTTTCCTTCGAGGAGGCGATCGCGCTGCTCAAGCGTGCGGACCTCCAGGGCGTGCCGGCGGCGGATGCGGAGGCCTCGGGCCAGTCCTGAACCGCGTCGGCCGTGCCGGTCTCGGTGCCGGCCGCTTCGGAAGCGACCGACGCGCCGGCCCAAGGCGTCAGGCCGCGGCGGCGTTGACGTTGACGTTGACGTTGACGCTGTCGTCGTCGCGCAGTTCGCCCGCGGCCATCTCGTCGAAGGACAGCCGGTAGTCGGGGACAGGTCTTGCGTGTCTTTCCTCGGCCTGCGCCCGGGCGAGCAGGGCGCGGCGCGCGGGGTCCGCCTTGATCAGGCGCCGGGCGCGGCCGATTTCCTCCGCATGCTCGGGCCGGCGGCGCTCCCAGTCGGCCAGCAGTGGGCCGTGACGTTCAGGGAAGATGCACCACCATTCCACGATCGAGGCCGCGTTGTTGAGGTCGAGCAGCATGCCGGTACTCCGGGAGTTGGATGGCTCGATGATACTGTATTTGCATACAGTAGTGGCTCAAATGTGCAGGAGTCGTTTGGCGGGAGATCCTGCCAGCAGGCGCGCCGTGGGAGGGGCCTTGTCCGCAGCCGCAGGAGCGCGGCGCCGGGCTCACACCGCGCTGGCGCGGATCCTGGACTGGCCGAAGGTCACCGGCGCCTGCGCCAGCACGGCCATCGCCTGCAGCAGGCGCTCCAGGTCGTAGGTCTTGTCGTAGAAGCCGGTGATGCCCGCGTCCACGCACCGCGGACCGTACTCCGCCTCGTCGGCCGAGGTGACCATGTAGGCGATGCCTTCGTAGCCGGCCTTGCGCAGGCGTTCCATCAGCGCGAAACCGCATCCCCGGACGAGGTCCAGTTCGGTCAGCACGAGGTCCGGGGCGCACAGCGCCGCCAGCAGGACCGCCTGGTCTTCATCGGAGGCCTGGCCCACCACGGTCGCGGTGGGCACTTCCCGCAGCCGCTCGTAGAGCATCTTGCGGAAGGTGTCGGAAGGATCGACGAGCAGAATCTTCATGGCTTTCTCCTGGACCAAATACTCGCACCGCCGCGACGGGATGTCTGCGCCGACGGTGCCACTCCGGATGTAGGTGATTGCCTGACTCGGGGGCTTCGCGTGATGACTTTCACGAACGTCACACCGCGACACACTGCATCACATGGCGACGTCCGCGGGCGCGGACCGCACCGTCACCCCCGCGCGTTTCGGCCCTTGGGCGGCCCAGCGCCACAGCGCGTCCGCCATCGCCTGCGCCGCGGCCGACAACGCACGGTCGCGGCGCCGGATCAGGTAGATGTGGCGCTGCAGGCCCTCCTCGGCGATCGGACGCGCGATCAGATCGGGGTGGTTGAAGTGGAACAGCGTCAGCGCCGGCACCAGCGTCACGCCGAGGCCGGCGACGACCATCCCGGCCACGGTGCTGAGCTGCTCCAGTTCCAGGACCGGGCGCAAGCGCTGCGAGGGCTGCGAAGGCAGGGCGGCGTCCAGCGCCTGCCGCACGCTGCTGTGCCGCGCCAGGCCGATCAGCGCCTGGTTCTCGAGCTCCGCCAGCCGGGGCCGGCGACGGCGCGCCAGCGGATGATCCCGACGGCAGACCAGATAGAAGTCATCGGACAGGAAGGGCAAGGCGGACAACTCCGGCGCGGTGGTGCGGACGGCGGCCAGCGCAAGGTCGGCCCGGCCGGACCGGACCCGCTCCACGCAGCTCTCCGACAGCACATCCGCCAGGTCGAGCTCGATGCCCGGATAGTCGCGCCGGA
>NZ_DASVNZ010000272.1:0-14851 GCF_036486225.1 Roseateles sp.
GCAGTCGCTTCCTGGCGCATGTCAGGCCACCTCCGCCCGACGGCCGGTGGTGTCGGCGTCGTCGGGCTCCGGCGCGCCGAGCACGCCGTCGCGCAGGTCCTGCTTGAGCCAGATCCGCGTGCTTTCCAGCTTGAGCACCCGCGGATGGCAAGGCAGCGCGCTGTGGAAGACCAGCGAGACGCGGCGCTCATCGGGCGCCAGGATCACGGTGTGCAGCTTCGGCGGCGGATGGACTTCGCGGTGGCCGTCGTTGAAGAAGGTCTCCAGGCCGAGGAACACCCGCGGCAACGCGAAGCGCCACTGGCCGCCGCCCGGCGACAGGTTCAGCAGCGCGACCGGCTCTCCGCCGCGCAGGAAACCCGCGTGCTGCTGGTCCGGCGGCGCGCACTGGTAGTGGCGGTCGTCGAAGTCGTCAGGCAGCAGCGGCAGGCGCTCGCGCTGCCAGCGTTCGTCGTAGGTGCCGGCGAAGCGGCGGCGTTCCGTCCAGTGGCTGCACAGCGCGCCGAAACCGGCCGGCACGGGCCGGTCCTTCCAGCCGCGGATCAGGTGGTCGGGGTCCTCGATGTTGGGCAGCGGGCGGCCGTCGACGTGATCGCCGGCTACCGCATAACCCTGCCCCAGCGGATTGCGCTCGTCCCACGCGGCGGGATCGGCCTTCGGATCGGCGCCGCCGAAGGCGCGTTCCCACACGACGGGCATCGTCGTGAACGGCGCCGGCTTGCCGATGCTCCGCCCCTGCCAGACGCGGTCCCCGAAGACCTTGAGCACCTTGGCCCGGCCGCCCACGGCCACGCCGACGTCGAGCTCGGTCACCGGCGCGCCGCCCGGCGCGTGGGCCTGCCCGTCGACGATCACGTCCGTCGCCGTCTTGGTCCGGATCAGGTCCGCGTCCGCCGACAGGCTGGTCGAGGCCGCGTCCCCGCGATGCGCCGGACCGCGCAGGACCTCGGGCTGCGCCTCCGTCACGCGCGCCGAGCCGTCCGCCTGCAGCGTGAAGCTCGCCTTCACCGCGACGAGCCAGATCTCGGTGCCGTCACGGTCGCGCACCCAGCCGCGCTCGGCGGCGAACGGCGTCCGGTTCTGCAGTTGCCACATGGGGGATCCTGACGGCGTGCGAGGCCGTCAGTTGATGTCGACGAACGCACCCTTGATGCGGTTCGCGCCGCTGGAGCGGCTCAGCACATAGGTGCCGCGGATCAGGATCTTGCCGGCGGCGGTCAGCACGATGCTGGCCTCGCCGCAACGCAGCTCGACCTGCTTCGCGCCGTTGAGCACGACGCGCTCGCCGTCGACCGTCACGGTCTGGCCGCGGCGCGTCACCGCGGGGCCGGGCGCCGCGTCGGATGTCGCGTCGGAGGGGGCCTCGGGCACGGCGTCCGGCGTGGCCACGCGCGCCTCCAGTGCGCCTTCATGCGAAGGATGGCCCGGGCGGGCGCCATGTCGCGGCGCCTCGCGCTCCGCGTGCCGCATCGCGCGCCCCAGGATGACCGGCCGCGTCGGATCGCCGCGCTCGAGCGAGACGATGACCTCGTCGCCCTCGTCCTCCACCTTCAATCCCACGACCGACATCGCGACGACGGGCGGCAGGCCCTTGGCCATGCGGACCAGGAAGCGCCCCTGCGCGTCGAAGCCGCAGAACATGCCGACCAGCACGCCCGCGTCGACCAGCCGCACGCGGTCCATCAGGTGTTCGGCGGCGGCGACGGCCGCGCGGGTCGGGTCGCCGCGACGGCGGTTGGGAGGGGGAGCGGCGCCCAGGGGGCCCGTGTTGCCTGCTTGCTCGGCCATGTCAGTTCTCTCCGATCTTGGCGCCCTTGACGGCCACGCCGCCGCTGCCCTTGATGCCTACCGTGCCGCTGGCCTTGATGGTGATCTTGGAGGCGGAGATCGTGATCCCGCTCGAGTCCATCACGATCTTGCTGCCGCCGGCCTTGAGCGTGATCGAGGGCGCCTCGATCGTGGCGCTGCCGCCCGCCTTGGTCTTGTAGGTGCCCTTGGCGGTCTGGCCGATGGTGGCGGCCGACAGCTTGTGCAGTCCGCCCACGCCGATGCTCTGCAGCGCGCCGACATTGACGCTCTGCAGGCCGCCGATGGACACCACCTGCGCGCCGCCGACGGTGATCGCCTCGGCCGCGCCGACGGTGTGCGCGCGGCCCGCGCCCACGGTGTGGGCCTCGGCGATCGAGATCGTCGTCGTCTGCATGCCGTTGACGGTGTGGGCGCGCGTGCCGTTGACGGTGACCGTCTGGCCCGCGTTGATCGTCACCGTCTCGCCGGCGCCCACGGACTCGGTGCGATGCGCGCCGATGGTGATGGTCTCGTTGGAGCCCACCGATTCGGTGCGGTTGGCGCCGACGCTGACCGTCTCGTTCGCGCCGATGGACTTGGAGCGGTTGGACCCGACGCTGATGGTCTGGTTCACGCCCACCGTCTGGGTCTGGTTGTTGCCGACGGTCTCCGAGTCGTCCACGTCCACCGTGTCGGTGCGGTTGTTGTGGATGGTGGAGGTCTGGTCGTGCTCGATCGTGGTGGCCATGTCGTACTGGCCGTGGATGGTGATCATCTCCTTGCCGGCCGTGTCGTCCATGGACATCTCGTTGTAGCCGGCGCCCTTGTGGGTCTTGGACTTCATGCCGCTGATGACGGCGGCGGCCGGCAGGCCGTACGGGGGCATCTGCTCGGCGTTGTAGACGCGGCCGGTGATGAGCGGCTGGTCGGGGTCGCCCTCGACGAAGTCGACCACCACCTCCTGCCCGATGCGCGGGATGGACACGCCGCCCCAGCCCTTCCCGGCCCAGGGCTGCGAGACGCGGATCCAGCAGGAGCTGGTCTCGTTGCGCTGGCCGCGGCGGTCCCAGTGGAACTGCACTTTGATGCGGCCGTACTTGTCGGTGAAGATCTCCTCGCCCGACGGGCCGGTCACGATGGCGGTCTGCGGACCCGGCGCCATCGGCTTGGGCGTGCGGCGCTCGGGGCGGAACTGCTGGTCGGCGGGGATGGCGTTGAAGCGGCAGCGCAGCTCGGACTCGCCCGAGGCCGATTCCGTCGACGCCTGGCGCATCTGGGTGACGGTGCCGGTGATGAGGTACTTGGCGTTCTGGTCGTCGCGCGGATGGCGGCTCAGCGACAGCAGGTGGCCGGTGCGCACGCCCTGCGCGTTGGTGTCACCGTCGAAACGGGCGAAGGCCGTCTGGATCTCGTCGAGCCGGTCCTCGACGTACTGCGCGCCGTCGCTGCCCTGCACGTAGCCGCCCGGGTAGTCGAAGACTTCCCCGTCGGACAGGTCGTAGTCGCGGGCGCGGTCCAGCTGCGTTTCCAGCGAGGTCGAAGGCCGTTCGAAGTCGTAGTCGGTGATGACGACCTTGCCGGGCTTGAGGCTCTCCTGCGTGATCCAGCTGTCGACGTACTCCAGTTCGGGCGGCGCGTTGTTCGCGCCGCCGTAGAACGGCAGCGTCTCGCAGCCCGGGGCGCAGTCATGGGCCGAGGCGGCGTCGGTCAGCACCAGCGTGTGGCCGGACTCGTCGTGGGTGAAGTACCAGTAGATGCCCTCGTTCTCGAGCAGCCGGGCGACGAAGTTGAAGTCGGTCTCGCGGTACTGGACGCAGTAGGTCCAGGGCCGGTAGGCGCGCATCAGCTTGAATTCGTGGCGCGCGACCGGGTGGTCGTCGAAGACCGCCTTGACGATGTCGGGGACGGTCATCTCCTGGAAGATGCGGCAGTCGGCGGTGCGGGTGAGCAGCCACAGCCAGGGGCGCATCGTCATCTGGTAGACGGTGTGCTTGCCCTCGAAGCCGGTCTGCGCGAAGCGGGTGACGTAGCCGGCCAGGTGGCGCGGGGCGTCGTCGCGCAGGGCCATGGTCAGCGTCGCGGATTTGCCGAGCAGCTCCGAGGCGCGGATGTCCTTGCGCTCGCTGAGCAGGGTCAGCGTGGTCTCGCCGAGGTCGCTCAACGCTTCGCGCGACGCGCAGGCGTGGACGCGGAGGACATCGTCGTCGAGGGCGGTCTTGAGACGGAATGGAGCTGCCATGGGCGGACCGTGAAGGCGGACCTAAGCAATCGGTCCGTCACGGTAGGCTCGTGCGAACTACGCCGAAAGCGACCAAAGTCATTCGCGGCGGAGCCCCTTGTAAAGGGGTGATACGAGCGCCCGAGGCGTGTCACTGGTGTGGGTGACGCGTGCGCCCCGGCGGCCCGGGATGGGTGCGGCGGCGCACGTTCAGGTGTTCGCGGAGCGCCTTCCCGGCGCCCGCGTGGCCGTCACATCGGCAGTGTCAGAGAGACGGTGAGGGTCAGCACGGCGCCGTCGTCGGCGTAGTCGACGGTGATCTCGCGGTTCTCGACCTCCCACTGTTCCCACTCGAAGACGCCCTCTTCCTCCTCGCCGTCGACGGCGTCGCCGTAGGCGGCGACCGCGGCGTCGCGGGTGTCCACCGGCGTGGGCGAGAACGGGCCGTTGCCCTTGTAGGGATCGACTTCCTCGCTGCCTTCGGGGTAGTAGAAGATCGCGCTCAGCACGTGGGTGCCCGTGCCCAGGGGCTCGCCGTAGTCGACCGCGTGGGTCTCGCGCGGGGAGAAGGACAGCACGACGCCGGCCTCCTTCAGGTGCACGAAGCCGGCGCGTATCTCCTTCTTGCGCTTCTGGGAGAGCTCGGTCGGCACGGGGGTGCCGGCGGGCGTGGTGTGCGCAAGCACGGCGGCGATGAGCGGAGCGTCGACTTCGGTCAGGCCGAGGAGGCTCGGGAGCTCGGGGAGCGTCGGGATGGAGATGGTGGTCATGAGGCTGAACGATAACCCGTATTGGGGCCGTCGGGCCGGGCGGGCGTCCAGGCAGTCTTCTTCGACCCGAGTTGGGCGGAAACCATCGTCAAGTCGAGGATTCAGTCCAAGCGAGCTCAGAACATCAATTCGGCGGCGTCCAGGCCTTGTCGCGGTTGGTCTCGAACCACTCGCGCACCTCGTGGTCATGGAAGATCTCGGTCCACTGTCCGTCGCGCTTGTAGGAGGCTCCGCCGTAGCCGGCAAGCAGCAACAGCCTGTCACGCAGAGCAAAGTTCCCCGCACAGACCTTCACACCGGCCGGGATGTCCGCCTCTACCAGCACATCGTCTTTCAGGGTCGCTCGCAATGCTCACAGCATGCCTTCTCCATCGCATCGCTTCAGGAGCCGTTGCCAGAAGACCATGGTTGGCCTTCAGCCCCTGAACTCTCGCCAGAGCGACGGCAATTCCAGCATCGTGCCCACGTTCGGATCCTGCAGCCGCATACCTTTGAACTCCAGGGGACGCAACTGGACGCGGTCCGATGCCACGGCGTCCGGCTCGATGCCCTCGACGATGGCTGCCTGCACGCAGGCGCCTTGCCGCCAACGCAGCAGGAGCGGGAGATCCGGGGGAATGAAATCGCCGAGGAACTCGGCGTGCTCCTCCAGGTCCAGCCAGAGCGGCACGATATGCGGAGGAAGGCCTCGGCTCAGCGCTTCAAAACGAGGCTGCAACACCTGACACCGGCTGCACCACCCCGAAGCGCCGATCACGGTCAGGAACTCGGCATCGGGACGGGCAAGGCGTCGCGCAATCTCCGACGCGTGGTCCCAGGGATTCAACGGTTCGGACATTCGCTCACCAGTTCCAGCTGCTTGTCCCCAGGGCCGCGAGCGCGCGATCCTGGGCGGGTGTCGCCGCGCCGACGTCAAAACAGGGCGATGCGCCACGCGCAAGTTGCAGCAGCAGCGCGGCCTGCCAGCGTTGCTGCTGCGAAGCCTTGGCATTGCCCAGCACGCGAAGCAACGTGGACTCGGTGACCGCCTCGCCGCCGAGGTATCGGCGGGCGGGATCGAGCGTTGACGACAACGACGGCCACTCGCGATTCAGGACCTCGACATCCGGCCACAGCAGCGCGCCGTCCGGATCACGTTTCGCCGACGCCGGCACGTAAGGGTTGTCAAGCGCATCCTCGGCATCGTCGGGAGCCTCGGGCGCCTCTCGCCAGCGTTGATGCCCGATGCGAGCGCCCGTGATGTGCGCGAAGACATCGCCTGCGAGACGGGCCAGATTGCTCGAAGGTTCGACAAAGAAGCGCCGCACCTCGTCCTGCTGGCTCTGATGCGCCATGCACTGCAGCAGCACGGGCAACCAGCGTGGATCACCCTGGAACCGGATGGCCCGGAGCGCCTCGCGCCACCGCCGACGATCGTTGTTGCCTTCGATCAGCATGCGCTCAATCGCGGGCACGGTCGTCGCAGGCGCGGCGCGCCACAGCCAGACGACGAGTTCCTCGTCCGTGAGCTCCTCCGGTGCCGTGATCCAGGCATCCAGAAGGACCGCTTCTGCCTGTCGCCACGCGGCACCGCCGTCGGCGGCGGAGCCGATCAGGCGCCCGATCGCCGCCGCGGCGACGCGACGGGTTTCCAGGCTTGACGACGGCTCGTTGAGCACCGCCTGCAATGCCGGTACCGCTTCGGCAATGCCGTGGGATCCCGCCAGCCTCGCAGCCTCGGCTATCACCGCCGGATCGGCGCCCTGGCGCAAGCCGTCCCGGATCAAGGACGTCCGGAGCGTTGGCAGCGAATGGGCCGCAATCAGCGCGGCGCGTCGCCAGAGCGGCGATGCTTGCTCCCACCAATGCGAGGCAAGTTTCTCGGACAGCGTGTCACCACGACGGCGCAGCGCGCCCGCCAGACCGATGGCAATCGCGTCGCCCCGCCCGGACTCGAACTGGGCTTGGGCCAGGGTCTGGAGTTCTTCCAGCCAGACCGTCGTGCCGAGCTCCAACGCCTGCATGGCCAGCGTGCCAGCCACGAACGCTTCGTCGCTCGTGCCCCATCGGGCCAACCGGGTCTTCGAGGCAGCCCAGGCGACATCGCCAATGAACGCCGGCGCCTGAGCCGATTCGAGCTGCGCGACTCGCAGACCCTCCAGGTGTGCATCGAGCAGGCGCTCCATGCGTTGGAGGCTCTGCCAGTCGTGCTCCGTCGCGAACATCGCGTCGCCATGGCGGGACCAGTAGAACGAGGCGTCTTCTGCGTGGCGCTGCACGATGGCCGGGATCACGTGCAGCTGCGCATGCCCCGATTGAGCGGGAACTTTCGTCATGTCCGGGACTTAGCCAAGCGCGTTCGAACCATCACTTCGGCGGCGTCCAGACCTTGTCGCGATTGGTCTCGAACCACTCGCGCACCTCGTGGTCATGGAAGATCTCCGTCCACTGTCCGTCCCGCTTGTAGGCGGCGCCACCGTAGCCGGCGAGCAGGAGCACGCCGTCGCGAGTGGCGAGATTGCCAGAACAAACCTTCACCCCGGAGGGCACATCCGCATCGACCAGGCCTTCGTCCTTTAAGACCCACACACCGTAATCATTGGTGGCCCACAACTCGCCGTCGTACCAGACGAGATCCTTGATGGGGAGCGATATCTGAGCCTTCGTCTTCAACTTCTCCCACTTGTCTCCCAAGCCGCGAAACACGTGGTCACCGGCCGCAACGTACACATTGCCATCCTCGGCGCAACAGACTGCGGACAGTCCCCAGTTGCTCGGGAACTTCATGCGCTTCCAGACCTGTCCGGACAGATGCCAGATGTCGCCCGGATCACCGACGGCATAGAGATTCTCTGGGCCGAACCCATCGAAGTCGACAAAGCTGATCTTGTACTCGTCGGGTTCCGGCATCGGCTCCCCCACGAGTTCCCACTTCCCCGGCGCAGTACGTACAAACAGCTGACGCGCGGTGCTGCTGGCGAAGAGCCGACCGCCGAAGCTACGAGCGCGACTGAAGCCGCCTCGCTTCACTCCGCCTTCGAACTGCGACGGAATCGGGCCTTCAAACCCGTCGCTGCCCGGCGTGGGGGACCATGCCTTCGAACTGCTGTCCAGCACGACGACTTTCTCCTCGGGAGCGAAGGCAACGCCGCAGACGCTCGCGCCCAGACCGCGAAGGTGGCCGATTCCCCATTTCTTCTCATCAGGATTCTTCAGGTTGAGACTCAGCAGGCGTTTCGCCAGGCGCCCTTCTCCGGGCGCCTCTCGCCCATCCCGCCACCCGGGATGCTGCGTATAGTCCTCGCGCGCAAGCAGATAAAGGATGTCGCGATTCTTTATCGCGCAGTCGATGACGTTGAAACCGGCAATTCGCGGATTCAATTGTTCAATTGAAATACTCAAGCCACATCCTCCATTGCCGAGTTGTCGGCGTCCTTGCCGCCCATACCATCATGCGCACGCAGCGAGGCATTCTGGCAATCCTTGTAGTACTCATCCAACTGCTTTTTCAGACATTCCGGGTCGCATCCCGACGCCGGCGCCACCGGCTTGGGTTCGGTGATCGCCGCCACGCCTGCGTTCCTTGCCTGCTCGTAGGTCATCGTCGGCCCACGCGTCTCCTTGTGTCGCCCGACGATCTGTTGAAGTCGAGAATGAACGAAGCCGTGACTGCCATGGTTGTTGTTGACGCCTTCGACGCAGATCGTCGGCGCCGAGCCATGCTTGCCGGCATAGCAAGGTTGACCTTCGAACATCGCGCCGGGCAGCACATGGTGCCCGGTCTGCCCCGGACAGCATCCCGTGCCATTGCGCGAGGACTTGATCGCTCCCGTCTGGTTGTAGGGAACCAACTGGCACTTCCGAGCGCGCAGGCAGGGATCGGTCGCCGCCCGCATCGTCATCGCCTCTGAGACGAACTGGCTGGGGTTGTTGCGATATTCCTGCAACTTCTGCTTTGCGAGGTCCTGCAACTTGTCGACGTTCAACAAGTCGTCCAGGTGTTCCATCGCCTGCGGACCCAGCTTCTGTGCCAGCTCGGTCGCCGTGGACACCACGTCGGCAACCGTCCACGCCGCCATCCCTGCCGTGACCACGGTGCCGACCCCCGTGACGGCCGCGGCCCCGCCGACGACGTTCTTGGCCACGGAACGCAGCGCCAGCCCGCCGAGCTTTCGCACCATGTACCAAGGGCTCAACTGAGCCTTGGCCATCTCAAGGATCTCGCCGAAGACAGCCTGTGCGACGAACATCTTGTCGTTGGCGATCTTGTCGAGGAATCCTTCGAACTCCTTCTGCGCGTTCTGGAAGTACTTGCTGCCCATGGCAGGCTTCACCCAGAGCCCATCGCAGTTGTCTTCCATCCATGCGTTGTCGGCCCCCTTCTTGTGGGTATAGCCGTAGGCCTTCTTGGCGGCGGCATCGGGGATGGTGATGATCTTCCCGGCCCCCTGCACGATCTTCTTGAACGGTGCCCTCTTCTGCTTGGCCGCGCGCTTCTCATCACCCTTGTCGGCGCACGCCCGCTCCATCTGCTGGCGATCCTTCGCGCAGTCGTGATCGTTCTGCCAGATGCTCCGGTACTTCTGCACCAGCGCATTGGCCGGGCTGTTGTGGTTGTGCGTGACCGTGTCGAGGTGCCGCGCCACGCCCTTGCCTTCGACCTTGACGTTCATCGACCAGGTCGCGAAGTGACCCTTGCCCTTGATCTGGCCGCTCACCGTGCCCTTCTTGAGCCCGGGCGTTGCCGGCTCGTTGCCATAGCTGGTCGCGAAATAGCTGTCCTTCTCCAGCGCCGCGCCCGTGCCCTTGAAGAACACCGTGCGCGAGAGATTGTCCAGGTCCTTCGCCAAGGTCGTGTTGGCATAGGGCACCGGCACGCCCGGTGGCGGCGGACCGGGGCTGAAGCAGACATCCGGCGCACAGGCGGACGACACGCCGGACGCGCTCTTGGCGGCGATCTCGTTGTCGTTGGCGAAGACGAAATGCGGCATGGTGAAGTCGGATTCCTTGTGGACGGCTGGTGGCGTCAGACGCCCTGCAAGACGACGGCGCAACGACGCTCGCGCGCGTCCGCGGCCTGGAACAGGAAGTTGCCGCCCGCGGCCCATCCCTTGCGAATCATGTCCAGCGCCAGCGCAACCGCCAGCGGTCCCTGCGCGGCGCCGCAAAGGCCGACGTGGGCGCCCAGGAGCGGCTCCGTGTAGCCGCGCGGCTCACGCTCGCGCAACACGCGGGACCACGCATAGCTGGATTCGTCCATGAAAAAGGACTCGCCAGCTGCGGTATCCAGCCGGTGATGGATCTCGTGAGCCTGCAAGCCCGCCTCGCCCAGCGCAGCACGCAGGGCGCGCGCCAGTCCCTTGCCGTGATTCGGCTCATCGCTTTCGAAGCTCGCGGGTTCATCCGCCTCGCCCGCCCCGCGCAGCACAAGCGCCGGCCGCGACGAAGCGGTGGACTCCCCGGCGCGCCAACGCTGAAGGACCAGGGCCGCGCCGGCCTCGCCCGAGATGAAGCCGTCGCTCTGCTGGCTCGACAGCAGCCGCCCCTGCGATAGATGACATTGGATGTCCGCAACCTCCAGCAATGAGTCCAACCCCAGCAGCAGCACATGGTCGACATCGGCGAGCGCAAGGGATGCCTTGGCGCGCTCCAACGCGCCGGCCAGGCCGGCGACGCCCCAGGGCAGAATCGCGCTGGCGGCGTGGAAGCGATGGCCAAGGGCCTGCTCGCAGGCCGCATAGCAGTCCTTCAATTCATCGGCGGAATATCCGGCTCTCTCGGTGCCGCCCGCAAGGAGAAGGAAGACGCAGCGAGACGCGACCAGCCCGCCGGCGCCGAGCGCCGCTTCCCGGGCCGCGCGGACGGCGATCGTGACCAGGCGGGTCACGCCGCCATGCACGCTCTCCTCGCCGCCGGCGCTCAGGCCCAGCGACTCGTCAGCAATTCGTGCGCCGAGCAGCGTCTGGCCCACCTGATCGACAAACGCCGTTTCGCGGAAACCGTCCAGCCCCGCGCGCACTGCGGCGCAGGTTGACGGCCAGGTGAGGCCCACCGCGCTCACTACGCCGGCGGACACCACCGCGATCGAAGTCGTTTCGCTCATGCCGGATCCGTCTCCGAGATCATTGTCGGAACGTCATGGATCCCCTCCTCCGGTGCCGACGGCCGACTGCCACCACAGGTGGCGCAATCCGACTTGCCACTCACCTGGCCGTACCACCAACGACTGCTGTAAGGGCCGACCACCACGGTGTGCACCTCACGCAGACTGCGGCGCAGTCGGGTCCGCGCGCGCCAGGTGACGTGAAGCCGCATCGCATCGGTGTCGACCACCAAGGTGTCGATGTGCGGTTCCATCAGCAGCGATTCACGGTCTCGCGTCAGGAGGGCCATCGACATCCGGCGCTTCGGTATGCGAAACCGATACTGCGCGATGCCGTTCCTGGCTGTCTGGGCCGCCGAAGCCGCGAGGTTGACCAGGGTGATCACCTCGCCGCCTTGGGGATAGTTCAGCTGCTGATCCTCGGGCGCCGCCTGATGGAAGCGGTCGTCGAAGTCCGCTGGCAGCAGTGGAAAGATCTCATCCTTCCAGGCTTGGTCATAGGTTCCCGCCCATTGCAAGCGCGGTTGCCAGGCGCGCGCCAGCGGGCCCAACGCTGCAGGCGGCAACGCCACGTCGGGTCCTTCTGCCACCTCGAGGCGGCCGTCCACCCAGCGCTCGGTCCGATGGGCGGGCGCGTTTTCCAGCAATCGAAGGAACGCGTCCTGGCCGTACCCGCGCCCCACCGGATTCATCGGATGGACAAGGCGCACAGAGGGGTCCTCGACGCCGATCGACTCATGGGAACAAGTGCCTCCGAAGGCGATGCCATAGTGCAACGGCTGCTCCACGAAGGGTTGTGACGCGGACAGTTGCCATTGCCTGCCCTGCCGCTGCCATTGGCGCTCCCCGTGCACGCGGATGCGCTTGTCGACCAGGGCCTGTCCCGCGGCGTCCTGCAAGCGCAGCGCCACATCCACCGACAGCGCCGGCTGGGCCCGACCATCGCGGAACGGCGCGTGCGCGCTGCCCTTGAACAGCAGATCGCAGCGTGGTTTGAACGGCGCGAGGTCGGCCTCGAAAGTCGGCGCACTGAAGCCAGGCTCATCGACGAACTCGTCCGACAGGAGCAGCCCGCCGCCGCGAACCGGTCGAAGCGCGATCGGCGCCTCGGCGCCGTCCTCCAGTTCGGGCAGCACGTACGTACCCTTGGCGATCACGGTCAGCCAGGGCTTGCCATGCTTGTCGGTCGCCTGCGTGGCGTCCACCGCGCAGAGACTGTTGTTGACCACGTGCATGACGTCGACTCAGTTGATGCGCACAGCCGCGCCCTTGATGCGCTGCGTGCCGGTGGCGTGGCTGCTGATGTACTCGCCACGCAGCAGGATCTGGCCGTCGGCCGTCAACGTGATGCTCGCCTCGCCGCAATGCAGAGTCAGTTGTTGCGTGGCACCGATCACCACCTCCTCCGCAAGGCCGCCATCGCGTTCGACCATGACCGCGGGGACACCTACCGACGGCGCGTCATCCACCGCTGGCACCTGCCGGTCAGCGCCGGGCTGCCAGAGCAGGCCAAGTATCAGGGGTTGGGCGAGGCCCGCGCCGAGACTCAGCGCCAGCGGCGCGCCGACATGCTCCGCCCGGATCGGCACCACGCTCATCGCTTCCACGCCGTCTTGAGGGCTGGCGGCCCACCGGACTCTCGGCGCTTCGCCTTCAGACCAAGCAAGCAGTTCCCCGATGACGATCGAATGGCTGGCATCCGGCGTGGCAGGCAGCGAAGGCGCGCCGAGTCCGCGCGCGTGGCCGCGCATCAACGCGTGGAGCATCGAGCCCGCTTCGCCATGATCGTCGGCAGGCTCCGTCGACAGCGGCGCAGCGGACGGAAGGTCTGGCATCAAAGGCATCGCCGGGTTCATGCGTTGTTCTTGATGTTCTTGCCCTTGAGCTGCATGTCGCCCTTGGACTCCCCGAAGTACTGCCCGGCGGCTAGCACGTTGATGTCGTGGCCGTTGATGGTGATGGTGCCGTCCGATTTCAGGACGATGCTGGCCTTGCCCACTGTGAGGCTGAACTCGTCTCCCGCCGTGATGGTGTAGGTCGTGCCGACGCTTGTGGTCTTGCTACGGCCGACCTGCGTGCCCTGCGTCAATCCAACGCTGGTGTTCATCAAGCCACCGACAGTGGTCTGATAGGCCGCGCCGATCGACAGCGCCTTGCCCAGTCCGATGGTCTCGGCCTTGGCGAGGCCGATGGTCTCGGCCTTCGCCATCGCGATGGTCTCGGTCTTGTTCGCGCCGATCGTCACCGACCGGTTGGCCCCGATGCTGATCGTCTCGTTGATCCCGACGTCTTCCGTGCGGTTCATCCCGATCGAGATCTTCTCGTCGAGGTCGACCCGCTCCGTCCGGTTCTGATGGATCGTGATCGTCTCGTCCAGGTTCACCGTCTCGGTACGGTTGCCCTTGACCAGCGTCGTCTCATGCCGGTCGATCGTCTTGGTCCGATCCCGCCCGACCCAGTGCGTCTCGTCGTTCTCGACCTCGATGTCCTGGTTCTTCTCCGCGTGGATCCACAGCTGCTCGTCGCCGTGCTTGTCCTCGAACCGGATCGCGTTGGCGTTGCCGTAGCTGCCACCCTTGGTCGAGCGCGTCAGGAAGCCGCTCTGCGTCGCGTTGGCCGGCAGGTCCCACGGCGGCAGGTTCTCGCCGTTGTAGGTCCGCCCCATGATGATGGGCGCATCCGGGTCCCCTTCGATGAACCCGATGATCACTTCCTGGCCGATGCGCGGGATGTGGATGCCGCCGAAGTTCGAGCCCGCCCACGGATGCGCCACGCTCACCCAGCACGAGCTGCGCTCGTCGCTCTTGCCGCGCCGGTCCCAGTGGAACTGCACCTTCACCCGCCCGAACTTGTCGGTGTGGATCTCCTCGCCCGCCGGGCCGCTCACGATGGCCGTCTGCGGTCCCGCCACCAGCGGCTTCGGGGTGCGCCGTGCCGGCCGGTACTGCTGCGCCGCCGGGATGCAGCTGAAGCTGCAGCGCAGCCCCGTCTCTCCCGAACCCGCCTCGTTGGCCGCCTGGCTCAGGCTGATCTGCGTGCCCGTGACCAGGTACTGCGCGTTCTCGCTCTCGCGTGGGTGGCGCGACAGCGACAGCAGGTGCCCCGTGCTCACACCCTGCGCGTTGGTCGTGCCGTCGAAGGTCTGGAACTGCGTCTGCAGCTCGTCGAGCCGGTCCTCCACGTACTGCGAGCCGTCCCCGGTCTGGATGTAGCCGCCCGGGTAGTCGAAGATCTCGCCGTCGGACAGGTCGTAGTTGCGCGCCACGCTCTGGTTCGTTTCCAGCGACGTCGACGGCCGCTGGAAGTCGTAGTCCGTGATCACGACCTTGCCCGGCTTCACGCACTCGGCGCTGCCCCAGGCCTGCACGTACTCCAGCGCCGGCGTGGCCTGCGCGCCCGAGCCGTAGAACGGCAGCGACTCGCAGCCCGGCTTGGCGTCGTGCCCGCTGGCCGAGTCGCACAGCACCACCTTGTGGCCGCCCTCGTCGTGCTCCACGTACCAGTAGATGCCCTCGTGCTCGAGCAAGCGAGCGACGAAGTTGAAGTCGGTCTCGCGGTACTGGACGCAGTAGTTCCAGGTCCGGTACGGGCGCAGCAGCTTGAACTCGTAGCGCGCGACCGGGTGGTCCTCGAAGACCTGCTTGACGATGTCGGGGACCGACAGCTCCTGGAAGATCCGGCAGTCCGAGGTGCGCGACAGCAGCCACAGCCAGGGCTTGAGCTGCATCTCGTACACGCAGTACTTGCCTTCGAAGCCGCGTTGCGCAAAGCGCGTCACGTAGCCGCTGAGGTAACGCGGCGCGTCGTCGCGCAGCGCAACCGTCAGCGTCGCGGGCTTGCCCAGCAGCTCCGAGGCCTGGATGTCCTTGCGCTCGCTCAGCAGCGTCAGCGTGGTGTCTCCGGCGTCGCTCAGACCCTCCCGCGACACACAGGTGTGCACGCGCAGAGTGTCTTCAGGCAAGGCGGTCTTGAGGCGGAAAGGTGAGGCCATGG
>NZ_DASVNZ010000155.1:0-22952 GCF_036486225.1 Roseateles sp.
GGACGGCGTCAGCGCCCGCGTGCTGCCGGCGTCCCTGTGCGGGCTCGCGCTCAAGCCCCTGCGCGAGGCGCCGGTGCAGGCGCAGCGCCGGCCGCCCCGCCTGACGCTGTGGCGCACGCGGGAGGACGGCACGGCCA
This sequence comes from Roseateles sp., assembly GCF_036486225.1. Lineage (GTDB taxonomy): Bacteria > Pseudomonadota > Gammaproteobacteria > Burkholderiales > Burkholderiaceae_C > Roseateles. The sequence continues at coordinate 138 of NZ_DASVNZ010000155.1, forward strand.
CCGCCCTGGTGCGGGACCGGCTCAACCCCGAGCGTTGCTTCCTGCTCACCTGCGGCCACGTGGTGGCGCCGGACAGCGCGGCCCGCTTCGGCGATGCCGTGCGCATCGGCATCCCGGCGGCCGCCTCGCTGGACGCCTCCCTGAGCGAATGGCAGCCGGCGCTGGGCCCGGGCTGCCTGCCCAGCGAGCTCGACGCCGCCCTGGTGGAGGTCGGCGGCGACGCCTTGCGGGAACTGCTGGCGCTGGACGCCGCCTGGCTGCCCAGCGGGCTCAGCGACGACGTGCAGACCGATCTCCCCGTGTCGTTGCGCCGCATCGACGGCCCGCTGGATGGGCGGCTCTGCGGCCACTGGTCGGGCGAGGTCGGGGCCGGCGGGGAGGACGCGGTCGACTATTTCCTCAAGGACGGCATCAGCTACGCCACCGACGGCGCGACCCAGTCCGGCGACAGCGGCGGCGCCCTCTGGGCTGCCGGCGACACGCTGCTGGGCATGCACGTCGGCGCCATCGAGAGCGGCCGCGCCGCGCAGGCCAACGCCGTGATGGCGCGGGTGCGTCCGGCGCTGGACTGGTACAGCGTCAAGGCCTTCACGCGCACGGACCCGGCCACGGTGACGGCCGCGGACTGGCCGACACGGCGCGGCGCCGTCGCGCCGGCGGGCCGGGCGGCGGACAGTCCGGCCGACGCGGGCGACGAACTCGTGCTGGCGCGCACGCTCTGGGGCGAGGCGCGTGGCGAAGGCGTGGTGGGCATGCAGGCGGTGGCCCGGGTCGTCATCAACCGGTGGCGCGCCGGTTACCGCGGGCGCAAGACCGTGACGGAGGTCTGCCTCGATCCCGCGCAGTTCAGCTGCTGGAACGCGGACGACCCCAACCGCGCCCAGATGCTGCGGCTGGACAGGAACGCCCACGATCCCGATTTCAAGGACGCCCTGGCAACGGCGGCCGATGCCTTGACGCCGGCCTCGTTGGAAGGCCGGGTCGCCGATCCGACCCTGGGCGCCAAACACTACGTGGCCACGACCCTGCCCGCGTCGCTGCGACCGGACTGGCTGCTGGACAAGCAGCCCTGCGCCGTCATCGGGCGGCATGAGTTCTACAACAACGTCAGGTGAGGGAGCGGGGCCATGGAGAATCTTCTGATCGAGGTGGTCATCGGCCTGCTGCTGGTCTACATCGCGATGGCGCTGCTGCTGATGCGGGTGCAGGAAGGTGTGCACGGCGGCTTCCTCCGCGGTCGCGTGCGCAACATGCACGAACTGCTGCTGCAGGCCTGCGGCAACGACAAGACGCTGAAGGAACGCGTCCTGGCCAACCCGCTGCTGCTGGCCTTGACCAAGAGCGACACGTCCAAGCCCGCGGGCTGGTTCTCGCGGGCGACCGGCCCCTCCTCCGTGCCGCCCGACACCTTCGTGCGCGCCCTGCTGATGACGCTCAACCCCAGCGGCAAGGCGCCTTCCACGGAAACGCTGTCGCCGTTGGCCTTCATGGATTCGATCCTGAAGAACGTCAAGGAGACCGACCCGAAGCACGCCTACCTCAACGGCCTGCGCGCCCTGATCCCGGCGGCCGACAGCAACTGGCCCGCCTTCGAGACGGCGCTGGCGCTGTGGTTCTCCGACATCGGCGACCGCGCCTCCGGCTGGTACAAGCGCAACAGCAGCGTGGCCGGGCTGCGGATCGCCTTCCTCCTGTGCCTGGTCCTGAACGTGGACACCGCCAACATGGTCAACACCCTGGGCGCGGACAACGAGCTGCGACAGGGCCTGGGCAACCTGTCGGAACTGCTGCTGCAACAGCGCACCGGCGACGACAACAAGCCCGTCGTGCCGCCCGCCGACCCTGCTCAGGATCCCGCGGTGCGCGCGATCGCCAAGCTGGTGGACGCCAATGCGCAACTGAGCGAGGCCTACTTCAAGGACCCGGCCATCGCGCGCTTCGGCTACTACATGACGGAGGTCGACAAGGTGTGCCCCCTGGAGACGCACACGTTCTCTGCGAACGCGAAGGAAGGCCGGTACGTCTCCAACAGCGACACCTGGGTCAGCATCCTGCCGGCGCTGCTGCCGCCGCTGGAGCAGGCCATCAACCGGGTGAAGGAGGAAGAGACCGACATTCCCAAGGAGCTGCGCGAGGCCTATACCTGCCTCTCCCACGTGTCGGCCTGGGTCCGCGCGGCCAGCACCGCCAGCAGCCGGGTGGAGACGCGCCGCGTGATGCAGGACGCGGGCAAGGCGCTGGAGGAGAGCAAGTCCGCGTTGCTGAGCATCCTGCGGAGCAACGACTTGCAAGGCGGCCTGCGACGCCTCTTCCTGCTCGACCCCGAAGCCTTCCAGCGCTGCGCGGCGCGGCCCGCCGCCAACACGGCCAACATGCAGGCCTGCGTGCTGCGCGAGCAGGACCTGATGAACCGCCTGCCCATCGGCTACACGGGCGCCAACGTGCGTCAGCAGTTCTGCCAGGTCCGTACCGTCGAGGGGCGCGACACGCTGTCCGGCGCCGACGCGCACGTGGCGCCCATCACGATCAAGGCGAGCGATGCCACCTCGGTGACCATCGCCGTCAACACCTGGCCCAAGGAAGCGCAGACACAGGCCTTCAACCGGGACAGGGGTTATCTGGAATCGAGGCTCTGCGGCGATTTCATCCTGCCCGCGCAGCCCAAGCTGGGCATCGGTGCCATGACCCTGGTGGCGAAGCCGGCCTCCTGGGTCTTCTGGCTGGTGGGCCTGGCCGTCTCCGCCCTCTTCATCTCGCTGGGTGCGCCCATCCTCTTCGACACGCTGGCCCAGTGGGTCAAGCTGCGCAATGCCGGCGCGGTGCGCGACGCGGCGAAGGACAAGCTCAAGGGCGCGGGCACGATGACCTTGCCCATGCTGGCCGCGGGCGGCAGCACGGTGGTGGCGGCCGGCACGACGGCCGCGGTCCCGGTGACCCGGCCGGGCGTGCTCGCGGCCAATGAAGGCGCGGTCGGCGACTTCGAGGAACAACTGACCGCGCGGGAGCTGCAGTCGGTCAAGCAGAAGCTCAACATCCAGCCCTCCACCGGCGGCTTCGACGCCGCGACCCGCGCCGAGATCCTGAAAGCCACCGGCGCCGACAAGCTGACGCTGGCCAGCTACACCCTGCTGATGGGTCGCCCGCCGCTGCAGGCCGGCCCGGTGAACGGCGCGCTGCCCGGCAGCGCGGTCCAGCGGGGTCGCCTGTTCGACGGAGCGCCGAAGCTGGGTGCGGCGCTCGGCACCCGGCTTGTTTTCCCGGGCCGCGTGCCTGCCGACGAAACGCGGTTCACCGATGAGCTGCGCGCGCTGACCGTGCTCTACCGCTTCAAGTCGGGGACGACGCAGGACCACAAGGCGCCGATCTTCGAGGACGCCGAGTCACGGCCCGAGCAGTTCGACAACATGGACGACGCGCTGCGCGTCGCCATGCTCGACACCAGCCAGCCGCCGCTGCCGCGCATCGCCACCGCGCCCTGGCTGGACGTGGCCCTTGGCGAGTTGGGACAGACGGAGCTCAAGGGAAGCTCCCGCGCCACCAGCAATGCGCGCATCTGCGAGTACCTCGACGCCTCGGCGACCGGCCTGGGGGACAGCGGCGACGACACCCCCTGGTGCGGCGCCTTCGTCATCTGGGTGCTCAAGCATCGCTACTCGACGCTGTCCAAAGACCCAGGCGCCGTCCCCGACCCCGTCACCGTCACGACGGAGCCCCAGCCTGTGCAGAGCGGACAACCGATCGTCCCCGGCACGCTCAGCAACGGGTTCTCGTTCCCTCACACGCCTCAGCGCGCGGTCCATTGGAAGGACTGGACCACGTGGCCGCGGCCGACCGGCCTGCCTCAGGCCACCGACACCTGGCAGGTCACGACCGCCAATGGAACGAGGACCTTGCAAGCGGGCGATGTGGTCGTGGTCGATGTCAACGGCAACGACAAGACGCATCACGTCGGCTTCGTGTTCGACGTCGATCTGAAAACCGGCACGTTCTGGATGCTGGGCGGCAACCAGTTCGGCGGCACCCGGGTGAGCCTGTCGCCCTGGCGGACGACCAGCATCGTCTGAGCGCCTGCGTCTCGCAGCCTCTGGGGGCCTCGGGGGCTCAGCGGCTCAGGTAGAAGTCCATCGGAATCAGCTCCACGGCCCATCCCCCCGCCTCTCCCAGCGTCGCGGCCGGATGCATCGAAGCGATGCTCAGCGCCTCTTCTTCGCTGTCCGCCTCGATGATGAACAGGCCGCCGACGACCTCTTTCGCTTCGGTGTAAGGCCCGTCCGTCACGTGCGTCTTTCCTCCGCTCGGACGAAGCGTTTTCCATCCCTCCAGATCGCCGAGCGACGCGGACACCAGCACCTTGCCCGTGGCGCGCATCTTCTCGTCGAGCGGCGGGCATTGGCTCACCAGCGCCTTGACGTCTTCAGGCGCCATCTTGGCGAATGCTTCAGGGGTGAAGTAGGCGAGGCCGAGGTATTTCAAGGGAAGTCCTTTGAGGATGGTGATGCACTGACGACGAAGCAGCGGATCGGAAATCGACACGGTCCCGCGGAAATCTTGCCGCAGGGTCCGGTCATCGTCACTGCGGAGCTTCCTGCAGCGGCCAGATCTCCACGACGCCGTGCGCCACGGCGCAAGGCGTCTTCGACACCATCTCGATCGCCTCCTGCATGTCTTTCGCCTCGATCACGGCGAAGCCGGCGATCGGCAAGGTGCTGTGCAGGTACGCGCCCGACGTCGTCTGCACGCCCGAGTCGTCCGGGTTGCGGACCTGCACGGGAGCACCGGCGATGCCGATCAAGGCGCCGCCGGCCTTGAGCTTCGCGTCGTGCGCATGCGCCGCGTCGCGCAGGGCGGCATCGGTCTGCTGGTATCCGGCCTCGTCGCCGTAACCCACGGTGATGAACTTTGCCATTGACGTCTCCTTGAGCGTGAAGCACCCGGTTGATCCGGATGCTGGACATGGGAGCAAGCAAGGTGCCATGGCTGGCCGACACTAAACTCCGCCGACACGATCAGGCATTGGCCATGTCTCATGTCATCAAGGAAGCCGTTCCAGAATGCCGACGCTGATATTCACTCCAAGGTACACCGACGATTCCCAGGCGCTCTGGAAGGCGGCAGGCTCGCTGGGCTGGCGTGTCGAACGCCTCACGACGTGGCGCGTTCCGGATCACTTGCGTGAGCTTCCTGATCCGGTCCTTTATGGGGAAGCCCTTTTCGGACCCACGCTCGCCGAGGAACTCGGGCTCCAGCTCCTCAACCCCCCGGAAGACTGGCTCGTCCGGCTGCCCATGCTCTACAAGTTGCGAACGATCTCGCTCACCACCTTGGGCGAGGCAAAGCAGAACAGCTCGGCCGCGTTCGTGAAGCCACCGAATGACAAGAGCTTTCCCGCAGGCGTCTACGCCGGCTCCGAGCTCCCGAACGAATATCCGGATGACATGCCCGTCCTTGTCTCCGAGGTGGTCACCTGGGAGAAGGAGTTCCGATGCTTCATCCTGGATCGGGCGCTGCGGACTTACTCGGTCTACTCGCGACATGGAGAACTCCAACGCGACGCGGACTTCGTCAGCACGCCAACAGAAGACGAACAGGTCAAGGGATTCCTCGCGGAACTTCTCGCTGATTCGCGAGTCGATCTTCCGCGGGCCACCGTCGTGGATGTCGGATTCATCCAGGGACAAGGTTGGGCCTGTGTTGAACAGAACGCGGCCTGGGGAGCAGGCATCTACGGCTGCGAGCCCTCCGCGGTCCTGGAAGTCATCCGGCATGCCGGCGTCAAGGCTTGAGCCTTCCTACGATGCGCCACGCCACCGCGGCCCTCGCCGACGCTCTCGCCCCCGACGATTTCTTCCCCGCGTTGGAGATCCGCCGCACCCGCGCCATCGTTGATCGAGACATGGCGATGATCGAGTCGTTGCACGCGCCGGAGTACGAGCTCATCACGCCCGCGGGCCGACTCTTCCGCCGCGACGAGTACCTCGCGCTGATCGCCGAAGCACCCTTCTACACAGGCTGGGAACACAGCGACATGCGAGTCCGCGCGTCCGAGGATCTCGCGGTCATCCGCTATCGCGCCCGTCTGAGCTTCCCGTCCGGCAAGGTGGTCGATTGCTGGCACATGGACGTCTACGAACGCCGTGCGACCGGATGGATGGCTGTCTGGTCCAAGGCGACCGCCGTCCCGCCCGCCACCCCATGAAGGCACGCTCCACCGCCGTCCCCGTCGTGAGCCTGGCGCTGTCCGCGCTGCTCTTCGCGATGACCTTCATGATGGACGCGCGGCCGCCGAAGGAACTGCAATTCATCAGCGGTGTCATCGCCGACAGGCAGGCGCTCTACACGCGGGATCGGCTCTCCGGATTCCGTATCCACGTCGGCCGGCCGAAGCCGCACGAGGCCGATGGTTCTGGCTCTGGTTCTGGGCCGGGGCGATCGCAGGCGGCATCGGACTTGTCTCGATGCGGTCCTGGCTGAATGCGCGACGCAGATCCAGACGCCGCTGACACCTGCAGCGCAACGCCGAGCAGTGCCGCGAGTGATCGCGACCTACTGCGGCGGCTGTGGCAGCGGCGCTGGCGCCACCTTTGCAGCCTCAGAGGATTCAGCGGCCTCCGCGGCCAGACGTTGCAGTTCCCGCCGACGGATGAGGAAGATGATCGCCCCGAACGGCACACCCAGCGTCACCACCCACGGCGCCACCGGTCCTGACTTCACGACCCCCAGGCCCAGCAGCACGAAGCTGACCGGTTGCACGTTCCAGGCGCCCGACGCCCAGTTGAAGTTGAACTGCATCAACCCCACGCCGACGAACAGCACCCACAGCCACTTGCGCTTCGCGAACCGGGTCCGGAAGCAGAGCACCAGCGCGTAGATCACGAAAAGCGGAATCGCGACCGCCAGCACCAGCACGACGTAATGCAGCGGGCCCTTGCCCGCAAAGGTGAAGCTGTTCTCCGACTCGAGCGACTGGGTCCGCGGCACGAAGTTGATGCCCTGCAGCAGCAGCTTGTCGTCGCGCCGCTCCAGCAGCACGGCCGCCACCAGCCAGCCGGACGGGTACTCGTACTCATAGGTGAGGTGATAGGTCGTCGCCGCCGAACTGCGCATGGTGTTCGTCCCGACCACCTTCACGGACTTGGGCGTCCCCGCCGGCACCATGACCGCCATCTTCTCGAGCGCCTCCTGCAGGTTGGGCGGCCGTTGCGCGGGATCCATCGCCGCGTCGATCGCCGCGAAGTCGCGCGCGGCGACCTTCGCGACGACGTCCTGCGCGATCTTCGACTCCTCTTTCGGAACGAGGCTGTCGAACAGGGCGGACGAATCGCAGCCCGACAGGCAGACCGCGGCAAGGAGGAGCGCGAAGAATCGAATCATCGGAGGACAGGTGTCGGAGGTCGGAAGTCGGAAGGCGAAAGCCGGAACGGCGGCGGCATGTTGACACCATTCCCCGACCGTTCGACTCCGCGATCACCCTACGTGGCCGCGCAGGTCAGCTTCACCCCGCCCTCACCCGCCCCTTCCCATCCCGCTTCCCGCGCAGCATCTCGTGGTCCGCGCGCTCGATGAGTTCATGCGCGCCGGCCGCGTCGTCCGGCGAGAACACCGCGACGCCCACGGTCACGCCCACGGTCACTGTCGCCCCGGACGACAGCACGATCAGCTCGCCGATCGCGTCGACGACGCGCGCCAGCACCGCCCGCCATTCCCCGTCCTCAACGCAGGTCAGGACCAGCACGAACTCGTCGCCGCCCAGCCGCGCCGCCGTGTCCAGCGGACGGATGCTCGCCGTCAGACGCGCCGCCACCGTCTGCAGCAGCTGATCGCCGGCATCGTGCCCTTGCGCGTCGTTGACCGCCTTGAAACCGTCCAGGTCCACGTAGCAGACGGCCACCTGCTTGCGCTCGCGCCGCGCCATCGCCAGCGCCTGCTCGATCCGGTCGTACAGCAGCACGCGGTTGGGCAGCTGCGTCAGCGCATCGTGGAAGGCCGCGTGCGCCAGGTCTTCATGCGCGGCCTTCATCGCCGTGATGTCGACCGCCATCGCGAAGACCTCGGTGTCCGACAGGGGCACCGCGCCGAAGTCCACCCACACCGCCTCGCCGGTCTTGCTGCGCATCCGGATCTGCGAGCGGTAGTAGCCATGCTCGGCCACCGCCGTGTAGACCTGCCGGCCCACCTCCTCGTACTGCTCGTCGTCCCAGTAGAAGACGCGCGCCGGCATGTCCTGCAGCTCGCCGGGCCCGTAGCCGAGCAGCCGCTCCACCGCCCGGTTGCGCCAGGTGATCGTGCGGCGCGCGATCCGCGCCATGCCGACCAGGTCGCTGTCGAGCATGGCCGACTGCTCATGCTGCAGCGCCTGGATGCGCCGGCCCTGCTCGGCCAGCGCCTGCATCGCCCGGTCCTGCCGCCGCGTGGCGCGATGGACCTGCCAGGTCGCCAACGCCACCAGCAGCCAGGCCAGCGCCGCCAGCGACGCCACCGTCCAGGCCTGCTGGCGCCAGGGCAGGAAGAAGCGATCGTTGTTCACGCCGGCGTAGACGACGAAGGGCCAGTCGTCCAGCGCGCGGTACGCGGTGGTGCGGTCCTGCCCGTCGAAGGGCACGATGGACACGAAGGTCCCCTGGCGCGGCTGCGCGGCCAGCATCTCCCGCAGCTTGTCCGTGACCTGCGTGTCGCCGACCTGGCCCTGCGACGGGCTGCCCGGCGCCATGCGCGCGACCAGCCGCAGGTCGTCGCGGCGCAGCGTCATCGCGTCGAGCGGCGCGAGGTCGTAGCGCTCGAAGAGGTGCCGGAAATGATCGACGCCCACGGTCACGTAGAGGAATCCCGCGAAACGCTCCCGCACCACCAGCGGCCGTCCGAAGCCGATCACCCAACGGCCCGACACGCGCGAGACCAAGGGACCGCTGACTTGCGTCACGGGCTTGGACAGATCGCGCGCGGCGATGAAGTAGTCGCGGTCGGTGATGCGCGCGGGCGCCCCGGCGGGCAGCTGCGTGCCCCATCGCACCACGCCGGCGGCGTCGGCGGCGCGGAAGGCGTCGATGCCGTGCAGCAGCTTGAAGCGCGCATGCAGGACCTCGTTCAGCACCGCGTCCGGAGCGGCACCCGGCACGGCACCAGGCGCGGCACCATGCACGGCATCAGGCACGTCGAGCAGCCGTTCCATCTCGCCGGCGGTCGCGCGCAGGATCGCGTCGACGTGCCCCATCTCGGCGGATACGTTGAGTTGCGCGACGGCGGCCAGGCCCTCGGACACATCGCGGGCCTGCGCCGCGTAGGCGCGATGGGAGGTGTGCAGCACATGCGCCACCAGCGCGCCCAGCACCAGTGCGACGGTGAGGTCGGCGCCGATCAGCCAGGCCGTCATGCGGCGCCGGCGGCGCGCGGCGCCGTCGACGAAGAGTTGCGGATCGGAGAGCGGCATGACCGATGGTGCCTCAGCGTGGACGCCGCGGGCGGGGCTTCCCCTCTGTCCCGGCACATCTCCCTGCACCTGTTTCCGCGCGGCCCGATCGTGCCTGCGCGCAACCAGTCTACTGACGCGCCACCCCGGTCGGCGACGCCGGGGAAACCCGTGTCCGCCGAGTCCCTTCATTCGGGGATGACCGCCGCGCCCATCCGGCCTAGCCTTCGCCTTTCGGCAGAAGAAGCACAGCGGGGGAGACGAGCATGGACGCAGGCACAGGCACAGGCACAGGCAGAGACACAGGCACAGGCGCCGATCTCAGACAACGCAACCTCGTGCTGTTCTGCGACGGCACGAACAACACGCTGACCGGCGGGATCGAGGACACCAACGTCCTGAAGCTGTTCGGCTACCTGCGCAGCCAGCGCCCGACCATAGCCTCGCTGCTGTACTACGACCCCGGCGTCGGCTCGCCCGACGCCGCACCGCCCACCGGCCTCATCGACCTAATCAAGCGCCGCTGGGCGCGCATCGCCGGTCTGGCTTCGGGCCAGGGCGTCTACGACAACATCGGCGAGGGCTACCGCTTCCTGATGCGCCATTTCGACGAGCGCATCGACGACCGCATCTTCTGCTTCGGCTTCTCGCGCGGCGCCTTCACCGCGCGCGCGATCGTCGGCATGGTCAACCTCTTCGGCATCCTGCGTCCCGAGCACGAGGAGCTGATCCCGACGCTGGTGCGGATCTACTTCTCGCAGCCGCCGATCGAGGAACAGGCGCAGGGCCGCAAGAACTGGCAGCGCGCGCTGGCCCGCGCCCTGCACCGCGGCTTCGCGAGGCCGGGCCAGGAAGGCGCGCGCGGCGCGCAGGGCGGCGAGGAAGCGACCGCGGCCACGCGCAACCGGCTCGCCGAGCAGGTCCGGCGCAACTTCGCGCGTCCGGCGGACGTCTTCTGGGTCGGCGTCTGGGACACCGTGGAATCGGTCGGCCTGCCGCCGTTCGGCTCGCGCGACAACCCGGCCACGGCGACCTTCGCCGACAAGAAGCACATGCTCAACGTCCGCCACGCGCTGGCCTTCGACGAGCACCGCTGGCCCTTCCTGCCGCGGGTCTACGACTCGCCCAGCCGCGTGGACCTGCCGGCGGTCGACCGCTTCAACCGCCCGATCACGCGCACCCTGCGCCAGCTCTGGTTCCCGGGCGTGCATTGCGACGTCGGCGGCAGTTATCCGGCGGCCTCGGAGGAAAGCCGTCGCTATCCCCATGGCCGGACCGGATTGCCGGACGCCTCCATGGTCTGGATGGTCAACGAGGTGGCGCAGGAGCTCGGCGTCCCGCCGCTGTCCAGCCTGCCCGCCGGCAGCGACGCCTTCGGCATGCCGCTGCCCGAGCCCTTCGCGGGCCATCTGCCGCTGCGTCACGATGCGCTCCACGACACGCCGCTCTGGGCGCTCGCCGGCATGACGGTGCGGCGCATGTCGACGGAGATCGTGCGCATCCCCAAGGGCAAGCAGAAGATCCCGGTCGACGTGCTGCCCCAGTCCCCGCCGGCCCCGTTCCAGGGCCCCAGCGTCTGGGACGAACGGCGGTCGCTGCCGTGGCTGCTGTTCGCGGTCGTCGCCCTCGCGGTGACCCTGCTGATCTCCGGCTGGAACCTGCAGCAGCTGCCCTTCCTGCAGTCGAGGCTGCCGGCGCCGGGCGGCTGGTGGGAATGCCTGATGCGCTGCGCGGCAGCGCCGTGGGAATTCGCGCGCCACCAGGCGGGTTTCCTGGTCCACGTCCTGATCCACGGCTGGCCCGATCACCTCGAATGGATACGCCAGAACCGCGCGGGCATCTTCTGGGGCCTCGCGTGGGACCTGCTCTTCCTGCTGTCGGCGGCCTACCTGCTGTCGCGGCTCGCCTCGCGCGTGTTCACGTGGATGGCGGGATGGCGCCGCCCGGGCGAGTCCCGGTCGCGGCTGCTGCTGGCCATCGGCTGGCTGCCGGCGCTGGCCTTCGGCGCCGACGCGCTGGAGGACCTGTCGACGCTGGCCGCGGTCGCGATCGACACGCTCGGCATGCCCCGCCTCGCGGGCGTGGCGCTGCTGGTGATGAGCGCCTGCTCGTTGGTGAAGCTGCTCGCGTGGGGCCTGGGCATCGTCGTCTTCGGCGTGGGACGCACGCTGCTGGCGGTGCTGCCGGTCAAGACGGTCGGCAAGGTCGGGCGCAAGACCTGACCCTGCGGCACTCCCCCGACGCCTGAAAAGCCTCAGAGGCCTTCCATTGCCCTTTCCTGGGCCTGCTCCTTCAGCGTACCGCCCTTGGGCTTGAGCAGGTCGCGGGCGTTGGGGATGCCGGAGCTGGCCGACTCGGGCGCTGGCGGCGCCTTGTAGGCCGGCATGACGGTGATGGTGCCGCCCTTGACCTGCTGTTCGGTGCTGCCGGCCGGGCAGGCATCGTTGGTGTAGAGCACGCTGCCGTTGACCAGGCAACGGCGCGGGCCGCCGAGCGCCGGCCTCGCCGGCGGACCGTCCGCGGTCGCGGGCGGGTCATTGTCGAAACGGATCTTGGGCACCTCGACCTTGCCGGCCTGGCGCTCGACCTCACGGGCGGCGTCGCGCAGGAACGGGATCTCGTCGCGTTTCTTCCAGCCGACGACACCCAGGACGGCGACAACAATGATGAGCAGCACGGCTCGCATGACTTCTTCTCCCTGAATCGCCGGCCTTCTGTTTCGAAATGATTCGACGCGGCGGGTGCGCATGATAGCCACGGCTTGTCACCTCCGCGCAACCTTGCGCAACGAACATGACACGCATCACGACCTCGATCGCTGTCATGTCCCTCCCCTCGACGCTCTCCTTCCAACGCCTCTCCACTTGCTCCCTCTCCCGCTTGCGCCGTCGCACCCCACCGACCGGAACGAGGGTCCTGGTGCCGCTGCTGCTCGCGACGGCAACCCTGGCCGCCTGCGGCGGCAGCGACGACGCCGGCGAACCGATCAACAGCAACAACAACATCACCGTCTCCAGCCTGCGCCTGATCGGCCAGCAGGTGCTGCCGCGGCGGATGGACTACGCGGGCACCGTCGTCGGCGGCCTGTCCGGCGTCGACTACGACCCCAAGACCGACACCTACGTGTTCATCAGCGACGACCGCACGACGACGGACTCCGCCGGCGCGCCGCGCCTCTACACGGCCAGGCTGACCTTCGACGCGACCACATTCAGCGCGGTGAGCTTCACCGGCGTGGTGACGATGAAACAGCCGGACGGCAGCGTCTATCCCAAGGTGCCGGACGCGAAGGTCGCCGATCCGGAATCGGTGCGCATCGATCCGGTCAACGGCAACTGGGTCTGGCTCAGCGAGGGCGACCGCACGCTGACCAGCGCCCCACCGCGCGTGATCAATCCCTTCATCCGCGAGATCACGCCGCAGGGCACCCATGTGCGCGAGTACACCCTGCCCGCGATGTTCCAGATGAGCGCGCAGGAGACCGGCCCGCGCGGCAACCTGGTCTTCGAAGGCCTGACCTTCTCGCCGGACACCCAGTCGGCCTGGGTGCTGATGGAAGGCGCGCTGATCCAGGACGGCGCCGCGCCGACGACGACGGTGGGCAGCGCCTCGCGCCTGACGCGCTTCGACCGCGCGAGCGGCGCGGCCAACGCGCAGTACGTCTATCCGATCGAGAAGGTGCAGGCGACGCCGGTGCCGGCGGACCAGTTCACGGTCAACGGTCCGACGGAGATCCTGGCGCTGTCGGCGACGCGTTTCCTGGTGCTGGAGCGCAGCTTCTCGGTCGGCGTGGTCGGCAACCAGGTCCGGCTCTACGAGATCGACACCGCCGCCGCCACCAACGTGCTGACGGCGACCTCGCTGGCCGGCGCGACGCCGGTGACCAAGAAGCTGGTGCTGGACTTCGAGACGTTGAAGACGCAGCTCGGCGGCATCGCCAACCTCGAGGGCATGACCTTCGGGCCCAGGCTGCCCAACGGCAAGCGCAGCCTGGTCGTCGTCGCCGACGACAACTTCCCCGCCGCGGATTCGGCGACGGACCGCAACCAGATGCTGGTCTTCGAGATCCAGCCTTGAACTGACGCGACGGCGACGGGGCCGCACGGCGCGTTACGGCGATCGGCCGTAACGCGCCTTTGGCCTTCAGCGAACGGTGCCAGCCTCTAAGGTCCAGGATGAACGCCGCGCCACTCGCGCGGACTGATCCAACGACTCCGACGAGGTTTCACCGATGCATGGGATTTCACGCGCCACGGCGCGATCGACGACACGACGGGCGGCACTCGCCGCTGCCGGCCTGACGCTCTTCTCCGCGCAGGCCGCCCCCGATGCGGCATCCGACGCCGCGGCCATCCGCGCGGCCGTCGACGCGGCGGTCCGCCCGATGATGGCGAAGAACGACATCCCCGGCATGGCCGTGGGCGTGACGGTCGGCGGCAAGTCCTTCGTCTTCAACTACGGCGTCGCGTCGAAGGAGTCCGGCAAGCCGGTGGACGACAGGACGCTGTTCGAGGTCGGCTCCGTCAGCAAGACCTTCAACGCGACCTTCGGCGCCAAGGCACTGGTGGAAGGCAAGCTGCGGCTGTCGGACCACCCCAGCCGCTTCCTGCCCGCGCTGAAGGGGCATCCGATCGACCGCGCGACGCTGCTGCACCTCGTCACCTACACGGCCGGCGGTCTGACGCTGCAGGTGCCGGACGCGGTGACCGACGAGGCCTCGCTGATGCGTTACCTCCAGCAGTGGAAGCCCGACTTCGCGCCGGGCGAGAAGCGGCGCTATTCGAATCCGAGCATCGGCCTGTTCGGCCGCGCGGCCGCCGCGGCGACGGGGCGTGACTACGCGGACGCGGTCGAGGCCGACCTGCTGCCCAAGCTCGGCCTGCGCGAGACCTACCTGCGCGTGCCGAAAGCGGCAATGCCCGACTACGCCACGGGCTACGACAAGGACGACCGCCAGGCCGATGCCAAGGACGTCGCGGTGCGCGTCTCGCCGGGCGCCTTCGACGCGGAGTCCTACGGCATCAAGACGACCGCGGCGAACCTGGTCCGCTTCATGCAGCTCAACATCGACCCCAGCGGCCTGGCCACAACGACCCGCCAGGCCGTCGAAGCCACGCACGTCGGCCACTTCCAGGTCGACGGCATGACGCAGGGTCTGGGCTGGGAGCAGTACCCGTGGCCGGTGCCGCTGGCGCAGCTCCAGGCGGGCAACGCGCTCGGGCGCGTGACCACGGCGGTCAAGCCGCTGGACCACACGCCGGCGGGGCCGAGGCTGTTCAACAAGACCGGCTCGACGCGCGGCTTCGGCGCTTACGTGGTGTTCGTGCCGACGCAGCATATCGGCGTCGTGCTGCTGGGCAACCGGAGCTGGCCTATCCCCGAGCGCGTGGATGCGGCCTACGCGATCCTGCAGCGCCTGCAGGCGAACGAGGCGCGCTGAGCCGGCCCCATCCTCATCGGGCGGGCGAAGACGACGACGTCGGCGGCGGCGTCGTCGCTGAAGACGCCGACGCCGGCGGCAGACCGGTCGCCTGCACGCCTTGGATCCCCATCAACTGCAACCTCAGCCAGTTCCCGCCGTTCACCGGTGCCGCGCCGCCGCAGCGCACCAGGTAGGGCTTGCCGCTCATGCTGCTCTTCGAGGCGGCGAGATCGATGAACTGACCGGCGGTCTTCACGAGGTTCTTGTCCTCGAGGTACTTCAGCTTGCGCTCGAGGTGGGACTTCGCCTCGGCCGCCGAATACCAGTCGCCGTTGCGGTTGAACTCGCACGACGACGCGATGAGCTTGTCGAGCAAGGCCTTGACCTCGGCCTTCGCGGCCGGCGGCAGCGGGTCGGCCCAGGCGGCCGTCGGCACGGCGACAAAGGCGGCGAAAGCCGTGAAAGCCGTGAAAGCGGTGGCGAGCAGGATCGGCAACGGGGAGGCACGCATGGGCAATGGCGGACGTCGATTCGGAGCCGCGATGTTGCCATGCGGCGCGATCAGGCCTTCTTCCCCACCGGCGCGGCACGGTCGAGCTGCGCCGCGACAAAGCCATTCGCCTCCAGGCAGTCGCCGCGCGACCAGCCTTCGGTGAAGGCCTGGGTGAGGCGCCGCAGTTCCGCGTCCTGCGCGTCGAGCTCGATGCGCATGCGGGCGATCTCCTCGCGCCGCTGCTGCAGGCTGGCGAGCACGAGTTCCTTCGGCACCTGCCCGTCGCCTTGCGCGAACACCTGTCTCAGGCTGTCCAGCGAGAACCCCAAGCGCTGCGCGAGCTGGATGACCTGCAGCCGCTCCAGCGCGTCCGTGCCGTAGTCGCGGTAGCCGTTGAGCCCGCGCGCGCCTTCCGGCAGCAGCCCGCTGGCCTCGTAGAACCGGATCGCCGAGGCCTTGATCCCGATCCGTTTCGCCAGTTCCCCGATGCGCATCCTCGTCTCCATCCAATGCGCTCAAGGGCGCTCAAAGGCGCCCAAAAGCGCTTGACCTTCAAGTCAGCTTGAAGCTTACGCTGAGCGCATTCCTGAACTCAAGCCCGGACCATGCCGACCGATTCGACGCCCGCCCTCCATGACCCGCTCGTCCTGCCCAACGGCCAGACGCTGAAGAACCGCATCGCGAAGGCCGCGATGGAGGAAGCGCTGGCCGAGCCGGGCCAACTGCCCGGCATCGGCAGCCAGCAGCTCTACCGTCGCTGGGCCGAAGGCGGCGCCGGCCTGCTCATCACCGGCAACGTGATGGTGGCGCCCGACGCGTTGACCGGCCCCGGCGGCTTGGTGCTCGAAGCCGGTACGCCGCTCGCGCCTTACCAAGCCTGGGCCCGCGCGGCGCACACGGCGCATGCCGGCGGCGCGCGGATCTGGATGCAGATCAACCACCCGGGCCGGCAGGTGTTCGCGGCGCTGGGCAATCCGGGCTTCGCGCCGTCCGAGGTCGCCCTGGAGATGGGCAAGCACGGCAAGCTCTTCGCGCCGGTCCGCGCGCTGACCGGGGCGGAGATCGCCGCCATCGTCCGCCGCTTCGCCGACACCGCGCGCGCCGCCCGCGAGGCCGGCTTCGACGGCGTGCAGATCCACGCGGCGCATGGCTACCTGCTCTCGCAATTCCTGTCGCCGCTGGCCAACCGCCGCGAGGACGGTTACGGCGGTCCGATCGCGCATCGCGCCCGGCTGCTCATCGAGGTCGTGCGCGCCGTCAAGGCGGTCGCCGGTCGGGACTTCGCCGTCGCGGTCAAGCTCAACAGCGCCGACTTCCAGCGCGGCGGCTTCGATGAAGCCGACGCGCGCGCGGTGATCGGCCTGCTCAACGCCGAAGGCATCGATCTGCTGGAGCTGTCCGGCGGCAGCTACGAGAGCCCGGCGATGCAAGGGCGCACCGCGGATGGCCGCACGCTGGGGCGCGAAGCGTATTTCCTCGAATTCGCGCAAGACCTGGCACGGCTCGCGCACATGCCGGTGATGACGACCGGCGGCATCCGGCGACGCGCCATCGCCCAGCAGGTGCTCGCGAGCGGCGTGGCGGTGGTGGGCCTGGGGACCGCCCTCGCCTACGCGCCGGATCTGCCCGCGCGATGGACCACGGCGGAAGCGGTGGCCGAGCCCATTGCGGTGAACTGGAAGAACAAGGCGATCGGCAGCCTGGCGGCGATGGCGCTGGCCCGGCGTCAGCTGCGGCGCATGGCCGCGGGCATCGCGCCGACCCGCCACGTCTCGCCGTTCGTCACGCTGGTGCTGGACCAGTGGCGGGCGTCGCGGCTCACGCGGCGATACCTGCGGTGGCGGCAGGAGACCGCGACGCAGCGACGATAGACGACGGATCATCGGACGGGCCGACTGACGAGACCTCGACGGATGAGGCGATGCGGCAATGAGGCGATGAGGCACACTCCGTTGCCATCGTCCGGTCCTCGCGCCCCTCCTTCCGCCACCCGATCCCCGCATGACGCGCCCTGCTGCCAGTCCGCCGGAACGGCCCCCCGCGGTCGGATTCCGGGAAGCCTTCCGTTTCTGGCTGAAGCTGGGATTCATCAGCTTCGGCGGCCCGGCCGGACAGATCGCGATCATGCATGCCGAGCTCGTCGAGCGGCGGCGCTGGATCAGCGAACGGCGCTTCCTGCACGCCCTCAACTACTGCATGCTGCTGCCCGGCCCGGAGGCCCAGCAGCTCGCCACCTACATCGGCTGGCTGATGCATCGCAGCTGGGGCGGACTGGTCGCGGGCGGCCTGTTCGTGCTGCCGTCGCTGCTCATCCTGGTCGCGCTGTCGTGGATCTACGCCGCCTTCGGCACCCAGCCGGTCGTCGCGGGGTTGTTCTACGGCGTCAAGCCCGCCGTGACGGCGATCGTGCTGCATGCGGCGCATCGCATCGGCGGGCGCGTCCTGAAGAACGGCTGGTTGTGGGCCATCGCGGTCGCGGCCTTCGTCGCGATCTTCGCCTTCGGCACGCCCTTCCCGCTGATCGTGGTGACGGCCGCCGTCATCGGCGTCCTCGGTGGGCGCTTCGCGCCGGCCGCTTTCTCCGGCGGCGCCGGCTCACACGCGGCGCGGCCCGGCGACGGCCCCGCGCTCATCGACGACGACACGCCCACGCCACCGCATGCGCGCTTCACGCGGCGCCGGCTGCTGGGCGTGGTCGGCGCGGGCCTCGCATTGTGGGTCGTCGCGATGGGCACCCTGACGCTGGTGCACGGCGCCGACGGTGTGCTGACGCGCATGGGCGGCTTCTTCACGAAGGCCGCGCTGATGACCTTCGGCGGCGCCTACGCCGTGCTGCCCTACGTGGTCCAGGGCGCCGTCGACCAGCACCACTGGCTCAGCGGGCCGCAGATGATCGACGGACTGGCGCTCGGCGAGACCACGCCCGGCCCGCTGATCATGGTGGTGGCCTTCGTCGGCTTCATGGGCGGCTGGAACACCCTTCCCTTCGGGACCGATGCGCCCTTCCTCGCCGGCGCCGTCGCAGCCGCCGTGGTCACCTTCTTCACCTTCCTGCCGTCCTTCGTCTTCGTGCTCGCCGGCGGACCGCTGATCGAATCGACGCACGGCAACCTGCGCCTGACCGCGCCCCTCACTGCGGTCACCGCCGCGGTCGTCGGCGTGATCGTCAACCTCGCCTGCTTCTTCGCGGGACACGTGTTCTGGTACGGAGGACCGCACGGTCGCATCGACGTCGTGGCCGCGCTGATCGCCACAGGCGCGGCGGTCGCGCTGTTCCGCTTCAAGTGGGGCGTGCTGCCCGTGCTCGGCGCCTGTGGGGCGATCGGGCTGGCGTGGTCGATGGCGGTGGGCGCATGAACAGGTCGACGATCCCCCCGTCCCACGCCACGCCCGGTTCGGCGCAGCCCGCGTCATCGCTGCCGGAGCCGCTGCTGGCACCGCTGCTCGATCATGCGCTGAGGCGGACGGTCCGTCGCTACCGTGCGCCGGCGTTGCCAGCAGGTCTGGACGATGCGCGCGTTCGCGGCCCCGCGACCGGGCTGTCCGTCGCCATCGAGCACGCGCGTGCGGCGCTGGCCGCCGGATCGACCCCGGCGGATGCCGTCCGAACGCTCTTCCTGGACGCACTCGCCCGATTGATCGCGGAGGCGATGCGCCCGCTCCAGGAGCGCGGCGACGATCGCAGTGCCGATGGGGGCGGCAATGGCGGCAGTCACGGAGACGGTGGCGGCGGCGATGGCTGCGGCGATCCCGCCTTCCAGGCCATGGTCCTGCGCCACCGCTCGCCGGAGGTGCGCGAATACGCCTCGCTCAGCGCCCACATCGACCGCGATCGCCGCGCAGTCCGCGCCGCGGTCAACGCGCTCGCGCATCCCGAGAAGACGCAGCGCCGATCGCCCGGGCCGACGCGCGAGGCGCTCCTTGTGCTTCACGCCGCGTCCGACGCGAGCGACTGGACGCGGGTGTCCGAGCTCATCGCCCCGCTGCGCGAGAACCCCGACGTACGCGCGGAACCCGCGCTTCATCGTGGCCTGGAGCGCCTGTCCGGCGAAGCCGCGCTGGCCCGCCTGCAGCGTTTCGACGCGTTGACCCCGGAGGCGCTCGTGGTGCGTTATCGCGCTCTCTGGGAGCGTCGCGGCCCTGCCGCGGGCAGCGAGCGGGCCGCCGCCAGCGGCGCCGGCGCCCAGCATCGCGGCGACGCGGTGGAGGCGCTGGCCACCGAGGCGCTCGGCGCGCTTGTCAGCCGCATGAACGCCGAGGCCGGAGCGCCGCGCTACCGCGTCGCGACCTCGCTGCGGATCCCGCCCTCCTTCCCCGGCGACGCTCAGCGCGCGAAGAGCGAGTGGGACGTGGCGCTGCTGCGCCGTCACGACGGCGACGGCGATGTCGGCGGGGACTGGGATCTCTGCCTGCTCGTCGAGGCCAAGGCCTCGCCGGACGCGGCGACCACCGACCTGCCCCGACTCCTGCGCGGCCTGCGCCTGCTCGCGCAGGCCGACATCGACACGACCTACGCGTTCGCCTCGAACGACGGCGAGGTCCGCCTGCGCGGCGCTTCGCTGAGCGCGCTGCCCACCGAGGAAGGCGACCTCGCGCGCGCCGTGCTGTATTGCTGCGACGGCGCAGAGGAACGCGCGCCGCGCCTGCTCAACGCGGCGAGCCGCATGCAACTGCTGTCCGCCGAAGCCAGCCTGGACTTCGCCGTGTTGCTCGAAGACGGCGCGCCGGCCGATCCGCAACTGCTGAGTCCGGTGTGGCGCCTGCTGCTGGAAGCGCCCGCCTTCACCGCGGTGCTGCGCCAGTACGTGACCTTGCGCGCGGTGCGCAAGCTGATGGTCCATCCGCGCGACCTGCAGGCGGCCGTCGTGGCGATCGACTCCTGCGGACTACCCGCTTCGAGGTAGTCGGGCAAACAACAGGTCCTGACGCGGGAACGCAGCAGCCATCGGACTTCGACGCGCTCGGAGGCCTCCGCGGAAGACTGACCTTTTTCATTTGGTCGCAGTCCGGAACACCTGCCGGCGAGTCGGGCGGCAAGAATCCGCGCCCATTCCATTGACCGGACCGCTCCGTGAAGAACCGCCGCCACCTTGCCCTCCTGTCACTGACCGTGGCGCTCTCCGCATGCGGCGGAGGCGGCTCCAGCAACGAGTCCGGATCTCCGGTGTCGAACAACCCCTCGTCGCCCTCGCCCTCGCCCGCACCGTCGCCGTCTCCCGCGCCAGCACCTGCCCCGTCGCCAGCACCGGCACCGGCGCCATCGCCCGCCCCGTCGCCCGCCCCGTCGCCGGCACCTGCACCTGCACCTGCACCTGCACCTGCACCTGCACCTGCACCTGCACCTGCACCTGCACCTGCTCCTGCACCTGCGCCAGCTCCTGCACCACCGCCTGGGCCGTCTTCCGCCGACCTGTCCGACGCCCGCAAGAAGGACATCGCGATGCAGATCGTCTCCAGCGCGGAGAACAGCTCGCTGGACTGGCGCGCGCAGTACGCCTACATCCAGGACATCAAGGACGGACGCGGCTACACGGCCGGCATCATTGGCTTCTGCTCGGGCACCGGCGACATGCTGGAGCTGGTCCAGGATTACGCGATGCGCTCGCCCGGCAACGTGCTGGCGAAATATCTGACCGCGCTGAAGCAGGTGAACGGCAGCGCATCGCACGCCGGCCTGGATCCCGACTTCAAGGCGGATTGGGCCGCGGCCGCGAAGGATCCCGTGTTCCAGCAGGCGCAGGATGCGGAGCGCGACACCGTCTACTTCAATCCCGCCGTGAGTCAGGCCAAGGCCGACGGTCTGCGGGCGCTCGGTCAGTTCGCCTACTACGACGCCATCGTGATGCACGGCCCGGGCAACAGCAGCGACAGCTTCGGCGGGATCCGCAAGGCGGCGATGGCCAAGGCCAGGACGCCCGCGCAAGGCGGCGACGAGACCGTGTACCTGAACGCCTTCCTGGACGCCCGCGTGGCGGCCATGAAGAAGGAAGCGGCGCACGAGGACACCTCACGCGTGGACACGGCGCAGCGCGTCTGGTTGAAGGCCGGCAACCTGGACCTGAACACGCCGTTGCGCTGGCAGGTCTACAAGGACGACTTCCACATCGACTGAGGCGCGCCAGCGCCGCGGCGGGCCGGCGGCCGGTCACTTCACATCGGAACGACGGGCGGGGCCGCGCATGTCGAGTTCCTCCGACTCGCCGGGCATGCGGATGCCGTCGAGGAGGCGGGCGAAGGTCTCCATCTCTTCGCGGCTGGGAGGCCAGTCGGTGGAAAACAGCGCCATGTGCTCGTCGATGACCTGGTTGGCAAACACCTGATCCCTCACTGAGGGCAAGTAGCGTTCTGCGTCAGTCAGCTGATGGTCGAGCCATTCGGCCCCGAACACTTCGTGCAACGCGCCCAGCGCCACCAGCTGCGGCGCAGCGATCCGTCGATTCGGTTCTGCACGAGGCATGTCGCCTGTCGAGTCGGAGGCCTGGCCCCTCGCGGTGAAGCGGCGCAGCCGCGCCCTGAGGTCGTCGAGCAGCGTGCGATCGCGTTCCTCGCCTTGCTGCAGCATCTCGAAGTAGCGCAGCTTGTTGCCGAAGCGCTTCACCGCGCGCGGCGTATGCGCGGACTCTCGGACGAGCTCGGTCCAGACCTTGAGCGCATCGCGGAAGTCCTTCGAATCCGTCGCCTCGCGATGGCGCCGGCTCGCGGCACGCCACAGCAGCAGCCCCGCCAGCGCCGCGCCGACGACCAGCACCACCGCGGCGATCCATTCGTCCGCATGACTCACCCGGCCGGACTGCACCAGCACCCGGGTCGGCGACTGGGCCGGCGATGCGCCCCAGGCCAGTGTGGGGTCGGACGCTGATTGCCCAGGGAAGGAGGCGGCCCCGGACGGCACGCTGGCCGCCGGCGCCGCCGAGGGCCCGGGCGACGATGAGGCAGTCAGCGGCGCGAGTACCGCCGCGCGCTCATCCTGCGGCGCGCCCGGACGCAGCAGCACCCCCAGGCTCACGCCGACCGCGATGGCCGCTGCCAGCGCCAGCCACATCGCATGACGGCGCAGCCCGTCCATCGCCTGACCGCGCCACGACGGGGCCACCGCCATCGCCGGATCGTCCGTCAGCAGCCGCCACGCCTCGTACGACTGCTCGGTCGGCACCTTGATCTCGAGGTTGATCAGCTTCTGCAGGTAGTTGGCCGCATAGTGGCGGCGCTGCTGGCGCGCGGCGGCCTCCGGATCCTTCTCGCCGTCGGCGCCGCTGGCGCCGCTCGCCAGCTCCTTGGCGATGCGCTCGAACGCGATCGCCAGCGCCGCCTGCACCTTGTCGGTCGCCATGCCGAAGAGCACGAAGCACTGTCCCGACGAGGTCAGGAAGTTCACCGCCTCCATGATCTCCAGCACCGCCTCGGGCCGGCAGCGGTCCAGATCGTCGATGACGACGACGACGCGCTCGGGCAAGGCCTGGGAGACCTCCCCGAACTGCTCGGCGAAACGCGTGCGGA
>NZ_DASVNZ010000319.1:0-13954 GCF_036486225.1 Roseateles sp.
CGCGGCCCGCGGGCGTCGCGATCACGACCAGCATCGGCATCGCCAGCGTCGCCGACGGCGAGGTGCCGGCGATGGACCTGATCGCGCTCGCCGACCGCGCGCTGTACCAGGCCAAGCACCAGGGCCGCGACGGCTGGGCGGCCGTGCGATGGCCCGGGCCGGACCAGCGGCGCTGACGCCACCGCCCGCGGCGACCCCTACGCCGACACCCGTGCCGACACCCGCGGCGGCGATCGGCGATGATGTCCGGATGAAGAACTCCCGATCCCTCCCGGGTGTCCTCATCGCCGCTGTGCTGGGCCTGGGACTCTCCGCCGTCTCCGCTGTCACCACCGCTTCCGCGGCGTTCGCGCAGGGAGCCTCGGCGCCGCCGGCCGATCCCGGCGCCGGGTCCTCGCGCCCCTTGCAGCCCTTGCGCCCGCTGACCAACGACATCGGCGAGCGCATCCAGGCCTGCACGCTGTGCCACGGCGCGCAGGGCCGCGCGACGACGCAGGGCTACTTCCCGCGACTGGCGGGCAAGCCCTCGGGCTACCTCTACAACCAGCTGCAGAGCTTCCGCGACGGCCGCCGCCATCACGCGCTGATGGCCGGGCTACTGCGCAACATGAGCGACGACTACCTGCGCGAGATCGCCGGCTACTTCGCCGCGCTCGACGTGCCTTATCCGGCACCGGGGCCGTCCGGCCTGAACCCGGAGCAGCAGACGCGCGCGGAGCGACTGATCCTGCAGGGCGACCCGGCGCGCAAAGTGCCGGCGTGCACCGCCTGTCACGGACCGTCGATGGCGGGGCGTGAGCCGGCGATTCCCGGGCTGCTCGGGCTGCCGCGCGACTACCTGGTCGGTCAGCTCGGCGCGTGGCGCAGCGGGCTGCGTCGCGCGCACGCGCCCGACTGCATGGCCGATGTGGCGAAGGCGCTGTCGACCGACGACATCGCCGTCGTCGCGAGCTGGCTCGCCGCCAAGCCCGCCGGCGCGCATCCGGAGCCGCCGTCGACAACGCCCTTGCCGGCGCAATGCGGAGGGCTGGCGCCATGAGCGGGGAAGCGACCTCTAAAGAGACCTCCAAGGAAACCTCCGGCCGTGCGGCCAACGCGGCGCCGATGAGGACCTTCGTCCGGCTGCTGCTGGGCATTGCGATCGCGGTCCCGTTGATGGCGGCGTTGCTGCTCGCCGGCGCGTGGGGCCGGGAGCTCTGGCTGTCAGGGCGCCCCGCGCAGTCCGGCGCGCAGGACACCAATCCCGCATTGATTGCCCGCGGCGCCTACCTCGCGCGGATCGCCAACTGCGCCGGCTGCCACAGCCCGCGCGGTGGCGCGCCGTTGGCCGGCGGACTGCCGCTCGGCACGCCGTTCGGAACGCTGTTCAGCAGCAACCTGACGCCCGATCCCGAGACGGGAATCGGCCGCTGGAGCGCGGACGACTTCTGGCGCGCGATGCATCACGGCCGCAGCCGCGACGGGCGGCTGCTCTATCCGGCCTTCCCGTACACCAGCTACACGGCGATGTCGCGCGAGGACGCCGATGCGATCTTCGCGTGGCTGAAGCAGCAGCCGGCGGTGACGCAGACGACGCCGCCTCATCAGCTCGGCTGGCCGTACCGCTGGCAGTCGGCGCTGGCGGTGTGGCGGCTGATGTACTTCACGCCGGGCGATGCGCCGTCGCACGATGAACCGGGCGTCGAGCGCAGCACGACGCAGGACGCCGCCGGCCGGGCGGCGCTGGAGCGAGGTCGCTACCTCGTCCAGGCGGTCGGCCACTGCGCCGAATGCCATGCGCCGCGCAACCGGCTCGGCGCGCTGCGCGACGCGGCAGGACTGCGCGGCGGCTGGGTCGGCGTGCAGGGCTGGATCGCGCCGTCGCTGGCCGATCCGCATGCGGCGGGCGTACAGGACTGGTCCGAGGCGGAGGTGCGCTCGTGGCTGCGGACCGGCTGGTCGACCCAGGGCGCGGCGCTCGGGCCGATGGCCGACGTCGTCGCCGAGAGCCTTCAGCACCTGACCGATGCCGACGCGCAGGCGATGGCCGTGTACCTGCGCGGCCTGCCGCGCGAGGGATCGACCGCGGTCGAGTTCAAGCCGGCCTCGTCGGCGCAGATGGATCTCGGCCGTCAGGTGTACGCCAAGCACTGCGCCGACTGCCATGGCGATCAGGGGCAGGGCCGTCAGATCGACGGCCAGCCGGCCTATCCGCCGCTGGCAGGCAATCGCACGGTGAGGCTGGATGCGCCGCAGAACGTGCTGCAGATGCTGGCCGACGGCGGCTACGCGCCGACGACGCCGGGTCACCCGCGTCCGTACGGCATGCCGCCGCTGCGGCAGGTGCTCACCGAAGCCGAGATGGCCGCCGTCGCGACGGTGATCCGGCAGAGCTGGGGGAACCGGGCGTCGGCGGTGACGGAGCAGGAAGTGCTGCGCTTGAAATGAGCGAGTTCGCTGATCGAAAGCGTGCCCGACGGTACGCTTTTTTCGCCGAACAGGTCCCGCGAAAAGATCCGCAAAAAGATCAGCAAAAAATCTCTGAAAAGTCTCAAAAAATCGTTGTGGATCAATTGCTTGCAGGCGTCCAAAGATCCGCAAAAGGATCTGCAAAAGTAGTCACGAAAAGCCGACGGGAAAGTGGATCGACTCGCGCAACGGGCGCGCCATATGGGGACGGGCTACCCTTGATTTCAAGATCTTGAAGCGCTGCTTCTCGCTCCTACGTTGGGATGCATGGCGGACACGTCCCGCCGCGACCCACCCGCAGGATGCCAAGGAGCCCCGCATGTACCGTCAACTGTTTGCCCGTGAGCTGTTCAACGACCTCGACCGCTTCCAGCGCGAGATGAGCGGCCTGTTCGAATCCACCGCCGGCCGCGGCACCTCGCGTGGCGGCTATCCGGCCCTCAACGTTGGCCTGTCGCCGGAAGCGGTGGAGGTCTACGCCTTCGCCCCCGGCCTGGATCCCGCCTCCATCGGCGTCGACCTGGAGCGCGGCGTGCTGAGCCTGTCCGGCGAGCGCGCGTCCTCGCTGTCCGAAGGCGCCGGAAGCGCTGCTGCGACGGCTGCTGCGGCCGCTGAAGGCGAGACCGCCGCCCCCGCTGCGAAGTCCGCCGACAAGACCGTCGTCCATCAGCGCGAGCGCTTCGCCGGCAAGTTCCGCCGCGTGGTCAGCCTGCCCGACGACATCGATCCGGAACAGGTCACGGCTTCCTACAAGGACGGCGTGCTGCGCGTCAGCGTCAAGCGCCGTCCCGCGCCGCAGCCGCGTCGCATCGACATCCATTGAGGCGCGAACCCGCGACGTCCGCCGATATCAGATACGAACCGAACACGAGTCGAAAGAACACCATGACCACTGCCGTGCATACCCCCGCCGCCGCTGATGCGGCCGATCAAGTGAAGACCAGCGCCTCGACCGCCGCGCAGGCCGCGCGTCGTCGCGACGACTATGCGATCCAGCCCGCCGTCGATGTGATCGAAGACGCGCAAGGCCTGACGCTCTTCGCCGACCTGCCTGGCGTGCCGCGCGAACAGCTCCAGCTGCGCGTCGACAAGGACCGCCTGATCATTGAAGCCGAGATGCAGCTCGACCTGCCCGAGGGGCTGAAGGCCGGCCATGTCGAGGTCTCGCGCCAGTTCTACCGCCGCGCGTTCACGCTGAGCAAGGAACTGGACGCCGAGCAGATCGGCGCCGAGCTCAACAACGGTGTGCTGCGCGTGCGCATCCCGAAGGCCGCGCATGCGCAACCGCGCAAGATCGAGATCAAGCTGGGCTGATCGAAGCGCGAAAGAGGGGTCCGTACTTCCACCGCCGCTGGCCCTCACCCCCTCCCTCTCCCGCAAGCGGGAGAGGGAGTAAGAGAGGTGCGGCGTTACTGGAGGCGCGACAGCGTCACGTCCGGCTCAGGGGGAGCGGCCATCGCGGCGAAAGCTGCGTCGGCCGCTTCGCCCGCGCGGGCCGCGTCGTCCAGACTCACCTGCAGCCGGCGCCGCATCCACGGGCGCAGGTCTTCCAGAGGGCCGACGTCGGGCAGCAGGCTCCAGTCCTGCAGCGCCTGCACCGCGTGCGGCACCGGCTCCTGACCCACGAGCGCCCGTTGAAGGCGTTTGGCCGACTCCGGCAGCTCGGCCAGGAAGTCGGCGTCCAGGTCCTTCGCGCGGCGCATCAGGCTCTGCCGCATCATCGACAGGTGTGCCATCAGCCGATAGCCGTGGTCGAGCACGGCATTCAGTTCCTGCAGCGGCGGACGCACGCGGCGCGGCTCGGCCGCGCTACGCGTCAGCGCGGCGGACAACGCGGCCAGCGCGTCGTAGGCCTGGCGCCGTGCCATGCGCTGTGTCAGGGCACCGGCCGGCGTCATCGCCGCGGTCATCGCCTGCATCGCGTACTGCTGCAACGCACCGCGCGCCCGCTTGAGCGCGCGCGGCAGGTTGCGCCGCTCCCAGGCCGGCAGCACATAGCTGAAGGCCCAGGCCAGGATCGCGCCGAGCACCGTGTCCGCGAGGCGCTCCGAGATCGCGATGCCGTGCGTCGGATCCGCCAGGTGCGACTGCAGCAGCGCCATCACCGTCGCCGCGATCGCGGTGATCAGGTAGCGGCGGGTGACGAAGGCATGCGCGATGCCGACGGCGATCTGCAGCACGACGATCCACAGCGTCTGGTTCGGGATCAGTGACAAGGCCAGCATCAGCCCGCAGCCGATCGCCGTGCCGAGCACCCGCATGTTGCGGCGTTCCAGCGTCTGGTCGAGGCTGCCGCGCAGCACCACCGCGACCGACAGCACCAGCCAGTGCGGATGCGAGGCCCAGGGCAGCGCGAGCGCGATGAAGTAGGCCGCCGACAAGGCCAGCGCGCTGCGCAGCGCATGGCGCAGCACCGGCGAGTCGAGATGCAGCTGCGCCTTCAGCAGACCGATCGGCCAGCCCACCGGCGTCACGAAGCTGCGCAGTTCGCCGGCGTCCAGCGGCAACGGCGGCAAGGGCAGGGCGGCGTCGAGCGCGCGGCCCATCGCCAGCACCTCGCCGTCCAGGTGGGACAGCCGGTCCTGCAGCACGAGCTGCAGCCGCGTGCGCGGGTCCTGTGGCGGCAGGTCCGGCCATTGCGTCGGCCGCACGGTGTTCATCGCCGGCGCGCGCTCGTCGAGCAGCGCGTCGCGGTATTCGTCCAGCAGCACGGACAGCGCCCGCAGACGGCCCACCAGCGCCGTGCGCATGTGCTGGCCGACCGGGTCCTCGCCCAGCAGCTCCAGATCCAGGCGGCTCGCCAGCATCAGGTCGCGCAGCTCGACGATGTGCAGCAGCACCGCCGCGCTGCGCGGATCGGTCTTCACGCGCGGGAACACCTGGTCTCGCGCCGTCTGCAGCAACTCGGCCAGTTGGGCTTCGTTGCCCAGCCAGTCGCGCATCGCATGGGCTGCGCCGCCGCTGCCCAGCAGCTCGGCACGCGCGCTCAGCAGCTGCGCCAGGCCGTGCAGCGCGTCGGCCAGCGCCAGCCGGTGGAAGCGCCGCTGCAGCACCGCGCTGGAGATCACGCTCCACACGAGGTAGAGCGCGATGCCCGCCGCGCCGCTGGCCAGCACGATGTGCAGCGGCTGGTGCGGCCAGGCGAGTGCGAACACCATCGCCAGGATGGGCGCGAAGGACACCGGCCCCGCGCGCGGCCCCCAGCTCAGTAGCATGGCGCTGCCGAAGGCGAGCGCCGCCACGAGCGTGCCCATCGCGGCGTGATACGGATGCAGGACCGCGACCAGCCCGACGGCCTGCAGCGTCATGCCGCCGGCGGTGAGCACGCGGTTGCGGTTGCGCCGGACGCTGCCCGGCAGATCGGCCAGACTGGCGCAGATGGCGCAGGCCATCGCCAGCTGCGAGGCGATGTGCGACAGCTCGGCCGGGGCCGCGTGCGACACGATCACCTGCACCAGCATCACCCCGAGGGCGACGCTGAGGCCGTTCCACCAGTGCGCCGGCCAGTGACGCCAGCGACCGGCCGCCATCAGGCTTCCCGGACGCGCTGGTTCAGATGGGCCAGGGCCTCTTCGACCTGGTCGACCAGCACCAGGCACAGGTCGCCCGGCTGCAGACGCTCCAGCGCGCGGTCGATCGCGACGAACTCGCCGCGGATCTCCTCGATGTGCTTGGTCCGCGTCGCGCCCTTCAGCCCCTGCTGCAGCAGCGCCAGGACTTCACCGTCCTCGCGGCCGCGCTGGCAGGCGTCCTGGAACAGGATGGCCTCGTCGAAGGCCTCGCCCAGGATCTGCGTCTGGATGCGGATGTCCTCGTCGCGGCGGTCGCCGGCGCCGGAGATCACCACCGAACGCTTGTTCGCCGGCAGCGCCTGCACCGCCTGCACCAGCGCGCGCATCGCGTCGCCGTTGTGGCCGTAGTCGGCGATGACCGTCGCGCCGCGATAGTCCATCACGTTGAAGCGGCCCGGCACGCTGTCCGGATCGCTCATGAAGCTGGCCAGCCCGCGCCGGATCGTGTCCCAGTCCAGGCCCACGCCCCAGGCCGCCGCCACCGACGCCATCGCGTTCTCGTTCTGGAACGGGATCGCGCCGCCGCGGGTGAAGGGGATGTCGCGCAGCGGGATCGACTCGCGCCACGCGCCCTGCGCCGCGACCAGCGCGTCGCCGTCGACGTAGACGCAGCGCTTGCCCTGCGCGCGATGCGTCGCCATCAGCGGATGGTGGCGGTCGCTCGCGAAGAAGATCACCTGGCCCGGGCAGACGTCGGCCATCTTGGCCACGACCGGGTCGGCGGCGTTCAGCACCGCGTAGCCGTTGGGCGCCACGTTCTGCACGATCACGCGCTTGACCAGCGCCAGTTCCTCGACGGTGTTGAGGAAGTTCATGCCGAGGTGGTCGCCCTCGCCGAGGTTGGTCACCACCGCCACCTGGCAGCGGTCGAAGCCCAGGCCCTCGCGCAGCACGCCGCCGCGCGCGGTCTCGAAGACCGCCGCCTCGACGTCCGGATGCATCAGCACGTTGCGCGCGCTCTTCGGGCCGGAGCAGTCGCCGCTGTCGGTCTGGCGGCCGTCGACGTAGCCGCCGTCGGTGTTGGTCATGCCCACGCGCAGGCCCTGCGTCGCGAACATGTGCGCCACCAGGCGCGAGGTCGTCGTCTTGCCGTTGGTGCCGGTCACCGCCACGATGGGGATGCGGCCGTCCTCGCTCGCGGCGCCGCGGTTGCCGCCGTAGATGCTGGAGATGATGGCTTCGCCCACGTCGCGGCCCTTGCCGTAGGACGGGCTCAGGTGCATGCGCAGGCCCGGCGCGGCGTTGACCTCGACGATGCCGCCGCTCTGTTCCTCGAGCGGCTTGAGCACGCTCTCGGCCACGACGTCGACGCCGCAGACGTGCAGGCCGACGACCGTCGCCGCGGCGATCGCGCGGGCGGCGACTTCCGGATGCACGTCGTCGGTCACGTCGGTGGCGGTGCCGCCGGTGGACAGGTTGGCGTTGTTGCGCAGGATGACGCGCTGGCCCTTGTCCGGCACCGACTCGGGGGTCAGGCCTTGCAGGTCCAGGCGCGCGATCGCGATGTCGTCCAGGCGGATCTTGGTGAGCGAGGTCGCGTGACCGTCGCCGCGGCGCGGGTCCTCGTTGACCTTGTCGACCAGCTGACGCACCGTGTGCACGCCGTCGCCGGTCACGTTGGGCGGATCGCGGCGGGCCGCGGCCACCAGCTTGTCGCCGACGACCAGCAGCCGGTAGTCGCTGCCGGGCAGGAATTTCTCGACCATCACCGTGCCGATCTCGTCCGCGGCCTTGTAGGCGATCTCCATGTGCTCGCGCGAGGCGACGTTCACCGTCACGCCCTTGCCCTGGTTGCCGTCCAGCGGCTTGACCACGACCGGCAGGCCGATCTCCAGCGCCAGTTCCCAGGCCTGGTCGACGGTCTCCACCGGTGCGCCGATGGGCACCGGCACGCCGGCCGACTGCAGCAGGCGCTTGGACAGGTCCTTGTCCTGCGCTATGGATTCGGAGACGGCGCTGGTCGCGTCCACTTCGGCGGCCCAGATGCGGCGCTGCTTCACGCCCCAGCCCAGCTGCACCAGCGAGCCCTGCGTCAGGCGGCGGAACGGGATGCCGCGCTTGCAGGCGGCGTCGACGATGGAGCCGGTCGAGGGGCCGAGGCGGATGTCCTCGTCCGTCTCGCGCAGCGCCTTGACGGCGGCGTCGGCGTCGAAGGCGGCGCCCGACTGCGCGGCGTTGATCAGCTCGACGGCCTTCTCGAACGCGGCGCGGCCGACGTCTTCCTCGCTGTACTCGACGACGACCTGGTAGGTGCCGTCTTCCGAGGTCGTGTGCGTGTGGCTGTAGGTCACCGGGCAGCCGGCCTGCGCCTGCAGCGCCAGCGCGGCCTGCTCCAGCACGTGGGCCAGGGTGATCGGCGTCTTGGCGCTGCTGGCCGGCCGCAGCGGACCGATGCCGGGGAAGCGTTCGCGCAGGCGGGCCTCGAAGCCGGCCATGTCCGCGATCGTGCGTTCCGTGTCGCTGCAGTGCACGACCGCCTCGATGGCGGTGTGGCGGCTCCACATGTTGGGACCGCGGAGGGCGCGTGTGCGGGAGACTTCCATCTGTCGTCTTTCGGGTTCGACTGTTCTTTGAAGGGGCTGAGCGGGCGCTGTGGCGCTGCGTGTCGCGCTTCGGTTGAGCTTACTGCGGCAGGTCCGGCACGAAGGTGTCCAGGCCGGCCGAGATCAGCTCGGGCGAGATGCCCATGGCCCAGCCGGTCGCCACGGCGGCCAGCACCGCGTCGGTCGCGATCTCCTGGCCGACCGCGCGGAAGCGGGCCTGCAGCGATTCGACGTTGGCGCCGGAGGTCTCCGACGTGCCCTGCGCCAGCATCGCGGCGCCGCCGCGCAGGAACACGCCGCGGCCTTCCTTGCCGCGGTGTTCCGTCAGCGCGGCGTTGCCGGCGTCCAGCGCATAGAGGATCACTTCGCCGTCGGACAGCTCGGCCATCTCGGCCACCTTGGCCTCGTCGGCGTTCAGCACCGCGACGCCGTCGGACAGCACCACGTCGACCTGGGTGCGCAGCACCTTGAAGAGCTGGTCCTCGGTCTGGATGTCGTGGTTGTCGAGCTCGGCCACGCGGCCCAGGTCGGTGACCACGCCGACCTGGCAGCGGTCGTAGGCCAGGCCGTCGCCCAGGATGGTGCCGGCGCCGTTCTCGACCACGATGGCGTCGACGGCGCGGTTCATCAGCAGGCGGTGGCTGGCGGCCCAGGTGGCGCTCGGCTTGCGCTCGACGCGGCGGGTGCCCAGGAACAGGCCGGCGCCGCAGGCCAGGCCGACGTGGCGGCCGTTGAGGTGAAGCAGCCAGCCGACCAGACGCGCGATCTGCGCCGTGCCGCGCGAGCCGGCCACGCCCACGATGGGGATGCGGCCGCTTTCGTCCTCGGCGAACAGGTGGTCGATGATGGCCTGGCCCACCGGCTGGGGCATGCCCTCGGCCGGCTTCAGGTGCATCAGCAGGCCGGGACCGGCGTTGACCTCGACGATGGCGCCACCGGTTTCAGTCAGCGGCTTCGAGATGTCGCTGCAGACCAGATCGACGCCGGCGATGTCCAGGCCGACGGTGCGCACCGCCAGCGAGACCGCGTGCGCCACATCCGGGTGGATTTGCGCGGTGCAGTCGATCGCGACGTTGCCGTTGCGCTGGATCAGCACGCGCTGGCCGGCTTCGGGCACGCCGTCGCCGGTCAGGCCCTGGCGCTGCAGGTCCAGCAGCACGACCGGGTCGCCGGTGATGTCGATGCGGTTGAGCGGGAAGTCCTCGGTCGTGCCGCGGCGCGGGTCGGTGTTGATCTGCAGGTCGATCAGCTCGACGACGGTGTGGGTGCCGTCGCCGGTGACCCAGGCTTCCTCGCCGCGGGCGGCGGCGACCACCTGGCCGCCGACGACCAGCAGCCGGTGCTCCATTCCGGGGATGTAGCGCTCGACCAGCACTTCCGAGCCTTCCTTGTCGGCGACGTGGAAGGCGGCCTCGACGTCGGCTTCCTGGCGCAGGTCCAGGGTGACGCCGCGGCCGTGGTTGCCGTCGGACGGCTTCACGACGACCGGCAGGCCCAGGTCCTGGGCGACGTCCCAGGCCTCGGCGGCGGTCTTGACCGCCTGGCCCGCGGGCACCGGCACGCCGACCGACTTCAGCAGTTCCTTGGTCAGGTCCTTGTCGCGGGCGATGCCTTCGGCGATCGCGCTGGTCATGTCGGTCTCGGCCGTCCAGATGCGGCGCTGGCGCGCGCCGTAGCCCAGCTGCACCAGATTGCCGTCGTTCAGGCGGATGTGGGGGATGCGGCGGTCCGTCGCCGCGGCCACGATGGCGGCGGTCGAGGGGCCGAGGTAGCAGTCGTCCAGCTTGTCGCGGATCGCGACGACGGCGGCGTCGACGTTGAAGTCGTCACCGTTGATGGTGGCCATCAGCAGTGCGTGGCCCTGCTCCAGCGCGCAGCGGGCGACCTGTTCGTCGCGTGCGCGGAAGACCATGCGGTACACGCCGTGGCGCGAGGTGGAACGCGTCTGGCCGAATCCGGTCGGCATGCCGGCCAGGTTGAGCAGCTCGATGACGATGTGCTCCAGCACATGGCCCATCCAGGTGCCCTCGGTCAGGCGCTGCAGGAAGCCGCCGCGCTCGCCGACGCCGCAGTGGTGCTCTTCCAGCGCCGGCAGGCGCTTGCACAGGCGGTCGGTGAAACCGGGGATCAGGTGGGAGGGGTGTTCTTCCAGGCCACCCAGGTCCAGCCAGGTTTCCAGCACCGGACGGTAGGTCCACATGTTGGGGCCGCGCAGGTAGTTGATGCGCAGGAGCTTGATGTCGTCGTGTCGGCTCATGAGGGGTGGAAACGTGGAAGAGGGCTGTCCGGCGGACCACCGGACAATGAGGCGAAGCACAATTGTGCGCTTAAGCGAAAATTGTGCGAAACATGCCACGAACCGGCTGGACCGGGTCTTGCCCCGTTGGGGGGCGACGGCAGAAAAGTCTCGAAGAAACTCAACGTTTCGCAGATCGCCAGAAGAATCAAAAATGCAGCATTCACATCCTGTCGCGTTGGCCGGTGCCGGCGGCGTTCCGGCCGACCAGGCCTTCGAAACACGCCTGCGGCGTGGCGAGAACGTTCGGGCCTCGCTGGAGGTTGACCTCGACGGGCGTCTGCGCTTCTCGGCGGGCGGTCTGCGACTCACGGATCAACGGCTGCTGTCGCTGGAGGCCTCCGAGGATGCGGGTGGGGCCCCCGTTTTCCGGGAATGGCCGCTGACGCCGGACCTGCGGCTGGTGCTGTCCGACCACGCCGGTCTGGGCGCGCTGGAGCTGGTGGACGCCGACGGCCGGCTGGCGCAGTGGCGCTTCACGATGAAGGCCAACCTGCAGGCGCAGCGCTTCCAGGACGCCTTCAACCGCCGCGACGAGGTCGAAGCCAGGCTGGACGAGGAGCCCGAGCTCTGCCCCAGCTGCCAGGCCATCCTGCCGGAGGACAGCGAGGAATGCCCCTCCTGCGCCCGTGAGCTGCACACGCCGCCGTCGACCTGGGTGCTGCTGCGCCTGTGGCGCTTCGCCGGGCCCTACCGGGGTCAGCTGTTGCTGGGCTTCCTGTTGATGCTGGGCGCGACCGGCGCGACGCTGGTGGCGCCTTACCTGGCGATGCCGCTGATGGACGACGTCCTGATCCCGTTCCAGCAAGGCAAGCAGATCGACACCATGCTGGTGGTGATGTACCTGGGCGGGCTGTTCGGGGCGGCGATCGTGTCCTGGATCCTGGGCTGGGCCAAGACCTACATCCTGGCGCTGGTGTCGGAGCGCATCGCCGCGGACCTGCGCACGGCGACCTTCGACCACCTGCTCGGGCTGTCGCTGGAGTATTTCGGCTCCAAGCGCACCGGCGACCTGATGAGCCGCATCGGCTCGGAGACGGACCGGATCAGCGTCTTCCTGTCGCTGCACGCGCTGGACTTCATCACCGACTGCCTGATGCTGGCGATGATCACGGCGATCCTGTTCCACACCAACCCGTGGCTGGCGCTGGCCACGCTGGTACCGCTGCCCTTCATCGCGTGGCTGATCCACCTGGTGCGGGACAAGCTGCGTACCGGCTTCGAGAAGATCGACCGGGTCTGGGGCGAGGTGACCTCGGTGCTGGCCGACACCATCCCGGGCATCCGCGTGGTGAAGGCCTTCGCGCAGGAGCGCCGCGAGGCCGAGCGCTTCCGCACCGCCAACAAGCACAACCTGGTCGTCAACGACCGGCTCAACAAGACCTGGAGCCTGTTCACGCCCAGCGTGTCGCTACTGACCGAGATCGGCCTGCTGGTCGTCTGGGCCTTCGGCATCTGGCTGATCGCGCATTCGCAGATCACGGTCGGTACCCTGACCGCCTTCCTGGCCTACATCGGGCGCTTCTACGGGCGGCTGGATTCGATGAGCCGGATCGTGTCGGTGACGCAGAAGGCGGCCTCGGGCGCGAAGCGGATCTTCGACATCCTCGACCACCACTCCAACGTGCCGGAGCCGGCGCAGCCGGTGGTGCTGGACAAGGTGGCGGGCGAGCTGTCGCTGCAGGACATCGGCTTCCGCTACGGCAACCGGACGGTGATCCGCGACCTCAACCTGGTGATCAAGCCGGGCGAGATGATCGGTCTGGTCGGGCACAGCGGCTCGGGCAAGAGCACCATGGTCAACCTGATCTGCCGCTTCTACGACGTGACGGAGGGCGCCATCAAGCTCGACGGCGTCGACCTGCGGCGCTTCAAGCTGTCGGACTTCCGCCGCCACATCGGGCTGGTGCTGCAGGAGCCCTTCCTGTTCTTCGGCACGATCGCGGAGAACATCGCCTACGGCAAGCCGGAGGCGACGCGCGACGAGATCGTCGCCGCGGCCCGGGCGGCGCATGCGCATGAATTCATCCTGCGGCTGCCGCAGGGCTACGACTCGCTGGTCGGCGAGCGGGGTCAGGGCTTGTCCGGCGGGGAGCGCCAGCGGATTTCGATCGCCCGCGCGCTGCTGATCGACCCGCGCATCCTGATCATGGACGAGGCCACCTCGGCCGTGGACACGGAGACCGAAAAGGAGATCCAGAAGGCGCTGGACAACCTGGTGCGGGGCCGCACGACGATCGCGATCGCCCACCGGCTGTCGACGCTGCGCAAGGCCGACCGGCTGGTGGTGATGGACCGCGGCGAGATTGTCGAGGTCGGACCGCACGACGAGCTGATCGCCAAGCAGGGCGCCTACTGGCGCCTGTGGGAGGCGCAGGCCCGCCGCGTCGACGCGGAGGAGCAGGACAACGTCGTTGTCGTCGCCCCGAACGTCAACGTCCACACGGCCACGCAGGCCTGATCGCGCCGAGGTTTCTTCATGAACAACATCCAGAACCTGGCGCGCAATGCCTTCGGCCGGCTCACGCTGGTGGACGACGCCGGCCAGACCCACGACAACGTCACCCCGGTGCGGGCGCATCCGCTGAGCGCGCCGGACGAGGGCCTCTCGCTGGTCGGCACCGACGGGCATGAGATCGCCTGGATCGACCGGCTCACGGACCTGCCGCAGGCGCAGCGGGAGCTGCTCCAGGATGAACTCGCGCACCGCGAGATGACGCCGACGGTGCTGAAGCTGCTGGACGTCTCCACCTTCTCGACGCCGTCCCAGTGGACCGTCGAGACGGACCGCGGCACCACCGGCTTCATCCTCAAGAGCGAGGAAGAAATCCGCCGCATCGGGGAAGGGCGGCTGCTGATCACCAGCTCCCACGGGCTGCACTTCCTGGTGCCAGACCGGTTCGCCCTGGATCGGCATTCGCGCAAGCTGCTCGAACGCTTCCTCTGACGCAAGACCGAGCGCAGCCTCGGGAAGCCGGGCCGCCCCCGGCTCATACGCTCGCAGGCTCCGCTAAATCGCCGGGTGCGGCCCGGCTTCCCGAGGCCCGTTCCACCGAGCCTGCCCCCTGAGCGCGCCACCCCTTCTTACGCCCTCT
>NZ_DASVNZ010000373.1:0-7171 GCF_036486225.1 Roseateles sp.
GATGCCGAACTTCCAGAACCCGCTCGGCTTCCAGATGTCGGACGAGCGCAAGCGCGCGCTGGTCGAGCTGGCGACGCGGCTGGACATGCCGCTGATCGAGAACGGCGTCTACAACGAGCTCTACTACGGCGCCGTGCCGCCCAGCACGCTCAAGGCCTACGACACGCGCGGGCTGATCCTGCACTGCGGCACCTTCTCGAAGACGCTGGCGTCGACCTTCCGCATCGGCTGGGCGCTGCCGGGCCGTTATCGCGACGAGGTCGAGAAGCTGAAGTTCCTCAACACGCTGACGACGCCGCCTCTGCCGCAGGTCGCCATCGCCCGCTTTCTCGAGCGCGACGGCTACGAGGCGCATCTGCGCCGGCTGCGCAAGGCCTTCGCCCAGCAGGCGAGCCTCATGCGCGCGATCGTGCTGCGCTTCTTTCCCGAAGGCACTCGCGTCTCGTCGCCCGTCGGCGGCTATGTGCTCTGGGTGGAGATGCCGCCTGCGATCGACGGTCTGCGCCTCTACGAGCTGGCGCTGGAGCGCGGCATCACCATCGGCCCCGGCTACATGTTCTCGGTCAGCAACAGCTATCGCCACTTCATCCGGCTGAACTACAGCACGCCATGGTCCACGGCCATCGAGCAGGCGGTGATCACCGTGGGCAAGCTCGCCGCGACCTGCGCACGCCAGGATTGCTGACCCGGGCCGACGGGCCCGACCCGACCCGACCCGTCCGGTCCGGTCCGCGGCGAGCCGACCGGACCGGCCAATCAGGTCAGTTGGAAGGACCCGGTCGGCGTGACCCGCTCCGGCAGCGAGCGTCCGCTCAGCGCGAGCACCGAGCGCTCGATTCCACGCGCCATCGCATCCAGCGCCAGCGCGTTGGGCGCCAGGCCGAAGGGTTCGGCGACCTCGTTGGCCACCGCCTCGAGCGCGATCAGCGTGTAGGAGAGGAACACGCACAGCAGCGGCGTGAAGAACTCGGTCGCGTCGACCAGGCCGAAGGGCAGCAGGAAGCAGTAGGTGTAGACCGTGCGATGCAGCAGCACGCCGTAGGCGAAGGGGATGGGCGTCGATGCGATGCGCTCGCTGCCGCCGATGGCCTTGCCGATCTCGGTGAGCTGCGCGTCCAGGGTCCAGAAGCGCGCGTCGGTGAGAAATCCGTCGTCCTGGAGCTTGCAGAGCTGTTCACGCACCGCGTGCAGCGCCGCGCTGGAGGTCTGCGGATCGCGCCGCAGCTGGAAGGCCTCGCGCCGGCCGACCAGGCGCAGCAGGTCCTCCTCGGGATCGGTACCGCGCAGTTCGTGCTTCAGCGCGTAGACCGCCGCCAGCAGGCGGTCCGTCGCCGGCTTCGCCATCGCCTTGTCGGGCAGGTAGCAGAGCAGCTCGGACACCAGCGCGCGCGAGGCGATCAGCAGGTTGCCCCACAGGTGACGCGCCTCGTTGAAGCGCTCGTAGCTCGCGGTGTTGCGGAAGCCCAGGAAGATCGCCAGCGTCAGCCCGAACGGCGTCATCAGCGTCGCGTTCAGCGGGATCTTCTCGCCGAAGACCTGGCCGTGCGTCGCCACGGCCAGCACGCTGACCGCCGCCATGAAACCCAGCTGCGGCAGGATGGACGGCAGCACCGAGCCGTGCCACACGAACAGCAGCCGGAACCAGCTCTGCCTCGGTCGGACGATCATGGCGAGACCCCGTTCCGCATGCCGTCGGCCGATCGCCCATCGCGTTCGCCCCGCTCGCGCATGTCGAGGAAGAAGACGCCGGCGCCGGGCCTGCCGATCTCGCCGCGCATCAGCAGCAGGTCCGCGATCAGCCGCACCTGGGCGGTGCCACTTTCGTGCCCGGTCATGCCCCGACCGTAGGTGACGATGGTCGCCTGGGACTTCGCGTAGGCCAGCGCCACGGCCTCGAGGTCGGCGCGGCGCAGGCCGGACTCCGTCATGATCTCGAGCCAGGAGATGGCGTACAGGTCTTCGACGAGCGCGTCGAAACCCTCGATGTGCGCGGTGATGAAGTCGCGGTCCAGGATGCCCGCCTCCTTCCCGGCCCAGGTATCCAGCGCCAGCAGCGCCTTCATGATTCCGGTCAGCGCGGCGGCGTCGCCGCCGGCCTTCAGTTGCAGGCAGATCGACGCGACGTTGATCGGCGGCGGCGAATCGGGACCCGCACCCTCCCGGGCGCCGGTCCCGCCACGCTGAAGGACGGGTTCGTGCGTCTGGTCGGGCCAGGGTCTGGGGGGCATCTTGCTCATCGGGGACTCCAGGGATTGCAGGCGGTGGCGCACTCCGGGCTCCATGGTGAGGAGCGGGGCCCCCGCGTGGGGCATGCAGTTCGGACCGCCGCGAAGGAGCACAGTTCGCCAGCATCGCGTGGCGTCGTGGCCACGGAATGGTGGCCAGATGTCGGTCGACATCGGGGGAATACCGATGAAATGGGGCCTCCCGGGCCTCGGACCCCTATGTTGTCAGGGGCGCCGGCGGGCCGATCGGCGTAGCCTTCAGGCCGTTGGCAAGAGATGGTGGCAAGGGATGGTGGCAGGGCAACGAGGGCCAGGGATGGCCGGGAGGAGGCCTCATGGATGACTCCGCGCAAGAGCGACCCACCTCGGCGGCGGCCGCCGCGATGCTGGGACAGATGAAGCGGGCGGTCTTCGACGGCTCGCGGATCGCCGTGATCCAGCGCGACCTTCAGAACAACGTGCTCTACGCCAACGCCGCGGCGTTGACGATGAGCGGGGTCGAGCACGTCGACCAGTTGCGCCTGGACCGACTCTTCGCCGGCGAGGCCGGGCGCGTGCTCGACGAGGAGACGCGCGGGCGCCGCAACCGCGAGCTCGGCGCCTACCGCGTCACGCTGACCTGCCAGGACGATCCGGAGCGGCAGGTCGCCGTGGAAGTCACGGGCCTGCCGCTGATGGACGAGCGCGGCACGGTCGTGGGATCGCTGGGCTTCTTCCGCAGCTTGCAGCACCAGGTGCTGACCGACCAGGTGCGCGAGCTCACCCTGAGCCATGCCGGCCGCGCCGACCTGCTGCCGCTGGTCGCGGAGGCCCTGCGGCGGGAACTGCCGTTCGACCTGATGCTGGTGTCGCGCGTGGTCGAGGACGACAGCGCCTGGGAATCCGAGATCGTCTTCAACCATCCGCCGTTCCGTCAGGACGTGCCGACGGCCTGGTACGAGCTGAACGCCGCGCAGCGCGGGTTCATGGAGAGCCAGGACGGGGGCGTCCACGACTTCGAGACGGTGATGAGCGAGCCGCCTTGGTCCGACATGGCCGACGAGCCGATGTGCCGGCAGATGCACGCCATGGACCTCAAGTCCAGCATGTGGCGGCGCATCACCCGCGGCGAGGGCGAGGACGAGCGGACCGTCGCGATCATGACCCTGCTCAGCCGCGAACGCGGCGCGTACGACGAGCAGCACCTCGCGCTGTTCAACCAGC
The DNA here is from genome assembly GCF_036486225.1 of Roseateles sp. Taxonomy (GTDB): domain Bacteria; phylum Pseudomonadota; class Gammaproteobacteria; order Burkholderiales; family Burkholderiaceae_C; genus Roseateles. Next base: position 3,429 of record NZ_DASVNZ010000373.1, read on the forward strand.
TGCCGCTGATCGAGGCGGTGCTGTGCAGCCTCGACCATGCGGAGCGCGTGCGCGACCGCCGGCAGCTGCGGATGTTCCGCGAGCTCAACCGCTGCGTCGACATCCAGGGCGCATGCCGCTGCCTGTCGGACGCGCTGATCGAGATCTTCGACTGGCAGCACGTGTCGCTGTTCCGGATCGACAGCGCGCGGGACGCGATCGTGCGCGTCGCTTCAGCCCGGCGCGGCGACGACGGCCAGGCCGTGGATACCGGGGTGTCGTGGGGCGACTACTCGCAGGGCATCGAGCAGGGGATCCTGGGCCGGGTCGCTCGGACCCTCGCGCCGCAGAAGATCCCCGACGTCACGCGCGACGCCGAGTACCTCCCGACGCCGGACGGCGAACCGATCCGCTCGGAGCTGGCGGTGCCCATCCTGTTCTCGGAGGGCGAGCGGGTGCGCTTCATCGTCAACGTCGACGATCCGCGGGTGAACGCGTTCTCGCGGGAGCACGTGCGGCAGCTCACCGACATCGCGCATGAAGTCGCCGGCGCCATGGAGCGCATCAGCGACCTGACGCTGATGACGGAGTGCGTCAACAACGTCTCCGACCCCATCATCGCGACCGACGCGAAGCTGCGGATCCGGCGCGTGAATCCGGCCGCGGAGGCGCTGTTCGGCGTCGCGCGCAAGGCGCTGGAAGGGCGCAGCCTGCTGGCGCTGTTCCAGAACCCGGCGCCGCTGGCCGCGCTGCTCGACGGCACCGAGGCCGGCGACCGCATCGGCGAGCTGCGCGTGTGCCGTCCGGGCGCCGCCGTCGACGAGGGGCCCGATGCCGCGCCGAATGCCGCTTCCTCTGCCGTCCCTTCTGCCGTCCCTTCTGCCGCATCCGACGCGGCTGCGGCCGGCGCCGAGGCGGGCGGTGCCCCGGTCTTCATCACGCGGAGCGACTTCCCCGGCAAGCTCGGCGGCCACGTGTTCATCGCGCGGGACCTGCGGCCGATCCGGCGCTCGGTGCAGCTGGAGTTCCTCGAGGACACCGCCTACGAGCTGGCGGTCGAGACGCAGGCGCCGCTGGGCATGGCGATGTCTTGCCTGGAGGACCAGCTGGAAGCCGCGTTCCAGTCGGACGCGGCGCGCGAGCAGGCCCGCGGCCGCGAGCTGCAGACCGTGCTGCGCCAGCTGGGGCGGGTGAAGCACGCGTTCACGCGGCTCGCCATGTACAACCGCGAGGCGCGGGTCGCCTCGCGCGTCGCGAGCCCGATCCGGATCGACTGCGAGATCGACGCGCTGCTGGCCAGCCTGGCGGCGTCGGAGCGCCGCAAGGTCGTGTTCGAGACCGCCGTCCGGAAGGTGGAGGTGGAAGCCGACCACATGCAGATGCACATCGTCGTCGAGAGCCTGCTGTCGGTGCTGCTGCGCGCGGCGCCGGAGACGGCGATGGTGCGGCTCACGCTGGTGCCCGACGACGAGCTCGTATACCTGCGCCTGCGCGGGCGGCTGCCGCCGGCGCGCCGGCACGGCGAGCGCTTCTCCGCGCCCGAGGCGGCGCAGGCGGACCTGCGCCTGGCCAATCCGCTGCTCGGCAAGCTGATGAAGAACCAGGGTGGCGCGCTCAAGGCGGGCGTGCTGCCGGACGGCGACACCGAATTCGTGCTGAGCTTCCCGCGCCGGAGGGCCCATGGCTGACATCCTCCTCGTGCTCAGCCCGCAGCAGCAGGGCAGTCTCGGCCCGCAGATCAAGAAGCAGCTGCGGCAGCTCGGCCGCCACACGATCCAGGAAGAGACCAACCGCGAGACCGGCTTGGAGCTGCTCACCAGCCAGCCCTTCGACTACCTCATCGTGGGCAGCCAACTGGCCGACGACGCGGGCGCGGTCGTGGCTGAGGACGGCGGTCTGGCGTTCTGCCGCGAGGTCCGCTTGCTCGGCAACACGCCGATGATGCTGCTGGCACCGGCGATGACCACCGAGCTGAACATGGCCTGCATCCGGCTGCGGGTGACGCTGCACGCGGATCCTGCGTCGGCGGGCAGCTTTGCGTTGGAGCTGCTCGGATTGGAGTCGCCCGACGCGGACGGCATCGATGCGGATGGCCACGCAGGCGGTGCCGGCGCTCCGGGAGGAGGCACCGGGAATGGCGCGCTCGCCGCACGGGGCGGCCGGGCGCGCGTGGCGGCGCCGAATCCCTGCCTCGACATCCGCGTCACCGCGATCGCCGACAACTGGCGCTTCGAGATGCACGGCATCGATTTCCAGTTCCAGGGCGCGGGGCCGTTGACGGTGAGCAAGTCGGCGCGGCTCGACTGGCAGGCCCAGTACATGCACGAGCCCGACTGGTACAAGGAGTTCTCCCGCATCGGCAAGAGCATCCGCATCGCGCTGTGCGAGGACCAGGAGAGCTTCCGCCTGCAGCGCGAGAACGCGCGGCTCAAGGCCTTCCAGCAACTCGGCGACGCCGGCAAGGACGTGACGGACCGCATCACCTTCGAGGTGTCGGAGGACTGTTATCCGCTGCTGCTCGAGGCGATGTTCGAGCCCTCGCAGGAAGTGCCCTGGCTGGCGAAGGCGGCCTCGATGTCGCGCCGGCTCGCAGCGTCCAAGGAAAGCCAGAGCAGCCTGTTCGCCGGTCCGGTGGCGGCCCGCCGCGCGCTGCTGATCTGCGCCGACACGCACGGCACTGCCTATGACGACCAGCTCAAGGGCGGCGCGCTGCAACTGGCGCCGCTGACGGCGGTCCGGCGCGAGTGCTCGCGGGTGAAGAAGCTGCTGACGCGGCCCGATGCGCGCAGCGGCCAGCCGCTCTTCCACGAGCGCAACGTCACCGTCATCGGGCTCGACGGCCCGCTCAGCCGCGACAGCCTGGTGGCGGCGCTGGGTGACGGCGGCTGGGACCTGATCCATTTCGCCGGCCACACCTGCTTCCAGCCGGCGGGTGCACGGCAACTGGGCGGCACGGGTTTCCTGTTCGTGGGGCCGAAGGAAGAGCCGCAGTGCGTCGACTTCGGCGACATCCTCAGCTACCTGCGCGACACGCGCTTCGTCTACCTGAGCAGCTGCGAGAGCGGCAACTCCGGTTTCGCGACGCTGGCGGCGGAGGCCGGCATCCACGCGGTGCTGGGCTACCGCTGCCGGGTGAACGACCGCACGGCGGCCGTGCAGGCGCTGCTGTTCTACCGGATGCTGCAGCGCAGCCGTTCGCTGGATGCCGCCTTCGGGCATGCGCGGCGGCGCCTGTACCGCCGCTACGAAGGCCAGGACAACGCCTGGGCCTCGGCGATGCTGGTCACGTCGGGCGCCCCGTCATGAGATCGAGCCGCAGGCCCGCCGCGGCGTCGGCCGGGTAGATGGCCTGGTGGCCGTGCGCGGCGCGCATCGCCGGCTCGTCCCACGGCGCCGTGCGCGCCGAGCGGTAGTTGAAGAGCAGCCGTGCGCCCGGCACGTTCCGCACGACGGTGTGGAGCGCCTCGTCGTCCGGGTGGTTGAAGATGCTGCCGTCGGTCGAGACCAGCCAGGTCGCGCAGTCGATCCGGCTGAGGAAGTCCTCGCTCAGGTTGGCGGCGGAGCCGTGATGCGCCATCTTCACCGCGTCCAGCCGCAGGCGCGGCTCGCCCGCCGCGCCGGCCAGGCGTCGCAGCGTGGCGGTCAGCGTCGGTGCGTGCGCGTCGCCGAGCAGCGCGATGCGCCGCCCCTGGTACTCGGCGATCACGGCGATGCTGGAGCCGTTGGCCACGGCGTTGTCGATCGGTCCGAGCGCCAGCGCCGCC
>NZ_DASVNZ010000377.1:0-8031 GCF_036486225.1 Roseateles sp.
TGATCGCGGCCGGCATCGACCTGTGGCGCAGCCTGCGCCTGTGGCGGCAAAGTGGCGTGCGGGTCGAGCGGCGCCTGCCCGCGGCCTTCGCGATTGGCGCGCCGACCGAGCTGACGCTGGACCTCGTCAACGCCAGCGAGCTGGCGTGGCGGGTGAAGGTCTTCGATGAACTGGACCCGATCTTCGATTTCGAGGGCCTGCCGCGTTCGCTCGCGCTCGGCGCGCAGAGCCGCAGCCGCGTGAGCTTCCGTGTCACGGCGCGCCAACGCGGGGTGGCGCAGCTGGGACGGACGCAGCTGCTGTGGCGCACCCGCGCGGGCTGCTTCGAGGTGCGCGACAGCGCCGGCGCGCCGAGCGAGCTGCGCGTCTATCCGAACTTCGCGGCGCTGGCGCGGTACGCCTGGCTGTCGGGCGATCGCCGGCTGGCGCAGATCGGCATCAAGACCTTCATCCAGCGGGGGCAGGGGACGGACTTCCGCCAGCTCGCGGAGTACAAGCGCGGCGACCCGCTGCGCCACCTCGACGTGAAGGCCTCGCTGCGGCATCGCAAGCCGGTGGTGCGCGAGTTCCAGGACGAGCGCGACCAGTGCGTGATGTTCCTGCTCGACTGCGGTCGGCGCATGCGCGCGGACGAACAGTCGGCCGGCGCGGGCGAGACCAGCCACTTCGACGATGCGCTGGACGCGCTGATGCTGCTGGCCTACGTCGCGTTGTCGGAAGGCGACGAGGTCGGCGCGATGACCTTCGGCAACGAGGAGGGCCAGCGCCGCGACTGCGCGCCGCGCAAGGGCATGGGCACGCTCAACGTGCTGATGAACAAGATGCACGACCTGCAGCCGGGCGGGCACCACTCGGACTACCTGGCGGCGGCGGAGGCCTTGTCGCACCGGCTGCGCCGGCGCTCGCTGGTCATCGTGCTGACGAACTTCCGCGACGAGGATTCGCCCGAACTGCAGCCGGCGCTGCGACTGCTGCGCCGTCGCCATCTGGTGCTGCTGGCGAGCCTGCGCGAGACGGCGCTGGGTCGCATCGCCGCGCAGCCGATCCCGGGGGCGGAGGACGCCGTCGCGGTCGCCAGCGCGCACCTGCTGTCCCAGGCCCGCCACGACGCGTTCGCCCGCGTGGTCGACCACGACCGCCTGTCCATCGACGTCGAGCCGCGGCAGCTCGCGTCCACGCTGGTCAACCGGTACCACGAGGTCAAGCGGGCCGGGTTGCTCTGATCCGAGCCGCCGTTGCCATGCCTGCGACCCGGCGCATCCGACTCAGCATGTCCGACTCAATACATCCTGTTGCTGCTGGAGGGAATCCATGATCGAAAAGGCCTTGAACCAATACGCGGCGCCGACGGCGCATGTCGCCGACGTGGCGCTCTCCGAAGGCACGTCGGCACTCAACGTGTTCGGGATCGACGGCCGCATCGGTCGGCTGCGCTACCTGGCGTACCTGATGGCGGGAACGCTCGTCAACGGCATCCTCACGCGCGTCCTGAGCACCGCCGTCGGCGGGGCCGGCGAGGCCATGGTCGTCGTCACGGTGGTCCTGTCGCTGGCCCTGCTGTGGTTCCACGTCATCACCGGCGTCAAGCGCTGCCATGACCTGAACATCAGCGGGTGGTGGTCGGTGACCTTGATCGTCCCGTTCATCATGCTGGTGTGGGCCTTCGTTCCCGGCAGCAAGGGGGCCAATCGCTTCGGCCCGCCGCCGCCGCCCAACAACTGGGGCGTCCGCATCCTCGGGGTGCTGTTCCCGATCCTGTTCACCGGCGTGATCCTGGCGGTCGCGATCCCGGCCTACAACGCGTACATCGCCAAGGCCAAGGCCCACGCCGCCCGGACCGCCCAGCCGGCCCAGCAGCCCTGAGCGGCGCCGATGGCGCCGGTCCGACCCTGTCCGCGTCCGCATCGGCGGCGCTGTCGACGCGCGCTCTGTGGAGCGGATGCGCCTGGAAGAGGTCAACGGCGGTGCGGGCGACGCCGTTGCCTGATCCGGGTTGATCCGTCCCGCGACGGGGACTTCCACGGGAGCAAGGCATGACTGGAACCGATCGACGCCGCTGGGCCCTCCGGAGCCTGGCGCTGGGTGCGCTGCTGGCGGCCGGGGGCGCGGTGCAGGCGCAATCGCTGCGCTGCAACGATGCGGGCGTGAGGGAGGGCGACTCCAAGGTCTGGCTGTTGCGGACCTGCGGCCAACCCGCCATCGCCGATTCGTACTGCGCGCGGGTGCTGCTGCCGCCGCAGCCTGCCGTTCAGTACCCCGGCTACCCCGGCGTGCAGTACCCGGCGCAGCAGGTGCCGCAGGTGGCCTGCGTGATGACCGACGAGTGGCTCTACGAGCGCGGCGACGGCTACCTGCCGGCGGTGATCCGGATCCGGGAGGGCAAGATCATCTCGATCCGGTTCGGGGAACAGGGCCGGTCCGAGCCGAGGTGACGCGTCTCGGCAGCGGCCTCCCGAATGGGGCAGGCGGGCGAGGCGATTTGCCGATAGGCTGCGGGCTTCGCCCGAACCTTCCACTACCATGACCACCGACGCCTGCCACCAACTCCGACGCAGCCTCCTCGACCTTCACCGCGCGCTGGTGGAACTCGAGCGCGGCGACTACCAGAAGACCCACGGCCCGCAGAGCTCGGGAGAGTTCCTCCAGGTCATGGCCTTCGGTGAGGAGATGAAATGGCTGGAGCCGCTGAGCCGGTTGATCACGATGCTCGACGAGGCGATCGATGGCGCCGCGGATGCGAAAGAGACGCCGCTCCCGGTCGCTCAACGCCTGCGCGGGCTGCTCAGCCTGGACCGCGACAGCGCGGATCCCTTCATGCAGCGGTACGCGGAGCGATTCGATCAGTCGCCGGAACTGGTGCATGCGCACTCGGGCGTGATCGCGGCGTTGAAGGCGGTGGGGACGGTGTCGCCGGGCTGATGGGCCTTGTCGGATCCAACCGCTTCCGAACGCCATGCGCACGGCCCTTCGCTTACTGCTTGGACTGCTCTGCACGCTGGCCCTCCTGGTTGTGTCGTCGCCTTGGTGGATCTACGCGTGGGGCCTGTCCCGGGTGGAAGGCCGCCCCGAGCGGCCTGTCGTGATGGCGAGCGCCGAGGACCAGGCGCGTGTATGGAAGTTCGCGCGGGGAGAGGGCGCTCCCCAGGTCGAATCGATCAACCCCTATGGTGCTGCGATCGACTTCTGGCGTGGAGATCTCAGGCCGCCGCCGGGCGAGCGCGTGGCCATGTGGGTGGCCCGGTCCCACCTCATGGATCAGCAGCGAAGCGCAGGCATGCTGAGCTGGCACGGTTCGTACGCGGCACTCACGATCTGGCTGACCCGGAACTGGACGGCCGAGGAGCTGATGACGGCGGCTTCGCGCTCGCCGATGGTCCAGCGTTGGATGGATGAGCAGGCCCGGCGAAACAGGCAATCGATGGAGCATGGACCGGCCCTGTGATGGTCCCGGCGCTACTGGCGAAGCGCGTCGTGACGATTCATCCTTTGGGCGAAGGCTCCGAGGGGCATCGTGGTCGCACCGTCCTGTCCCTCTTCGGGTAAGTCTGCGGAAAGTCCACCCCGCCGACCATGCTCGCGGCTCCATTTCCGGAGCGGGAGCAATTCATGTCGTCCATCCCCGTCCCTCTCTTCGCTTCCATCAGCGTTCATCGCCGCGTGCCGGCACTTCTCATCGTTTCAGGCGTGCTCCTGTCGGGTTGCGCCACGCCCCAGAACCCCGATCCCATCGAGTCCGTGAACCGCAAGACCTTCGCCCTCAACGAAGGGATCGACAAGGTCGTGCTCAAGCCGGTGGCCACCGCCTACAAGACGGTCGTGCCCACGCCTGTGCGCAGTGGCGTCAGCAACTTCTTCTCCAACCTGGGCGACCCCTGGTCCGGCGCCAACCTGCTGCTGCAGGGGCGCTTCAAGGACGGCCTGTCCGACTTCGCCCGCTTCGGCACGAACACGACCGTCGGCCTGCTGGGTTTCATGGACGTCGCCACCGACTGGGGCATGCCGCGCCACGGCGACGGCTTCAGCGACACGCTGGGTGTGTGGGGCGTCGGCGGCGGTGCGTACGTCGTGCTGCCCCTGTTCGGTCCCTCCGACCTGCGCAGCACCGCATCCATTCCCGTCAACAGCTATGGCAACCTGACCGGGCAGCTGGAGGACGCGGGCGCGCGCAACGCGTTCACCATCGTCGGCATGGTCGACAGACGCGCCAATCTGCTCGACGTGACGAAGATGGTCGACGAGGTGGCGCTGGACAAATATCTCTTCGTGCGAGACGCCTATCTGCAGCGGCGAGCGCAGCGGGAGGCGGATCGGTCGGGAGCACCGCGCATGGAGAGCGATGCGCCAAAGCCTGAAGCGGCGAAGCCCGATGCGTCTGAGCGCGAGACGCCGCGTCCCTGATACCGTCTCGGCCGCGGTCCATGGGGAATCGCGAGCAACCGAGGGGCGGCCGACGCCGCCATCACGACGATGAACGAATGTCTCTGGTACGAAGTCTGGGCGGAGGACGGGTCCTGCCCGCCCTATCTGCTCTTGCTGCTGTGCGCGAAGGACGGCTCCGGTTTCGAGGTTTTCGATCCCGTTGAAAAGCGGAGTCCGTTCCGCTCGGCTGACTATGAGGAGGCGCGGCTCTGGCTGGCCGAAGACGAGTTCGGGTTGGTGCAGGGACGTGAGTACCCGTTTGAAGTCGCTGAATGAGCGCGATTCCCTGCTTCGTCAGCCTCGCGGAGCGTGGACTCTTTGTGTACCACTGGTCCGACGTCCATCGGACAAAGCGTGCGGAAAAGGGGACCTACGAAGCAGTGGTGATCCCCTCCACGCCGATCATCGCGGATGCGCTCCCGCCGGAGCTTGGCTTCGGAAGAGCATTTGAGGTCACAGCCTGTGACCTCAAAGCGCAGAGTCTTCGGAGTCGGGACGGAGACTGCGGGCAGGGCCGCGACGTGTCCTCAAGCCGTGATCGCCTCCAGCACCTGCAGCACCGCGAAGATCATCCCCATGAGCGCGCTCAGCAGGCTGGAGTTCAGGACGAACTTCAGGGTCTTGTAGGTGCGGCGGCGCTCGGCCTTCATCTTCGTCGAGCGCTCGCGCAGCGGCGCCAGCCGCGCGAAGAGCGCGCTGTACAGCCCCCGCCGGTCCTCGGGCGTGTTGGGGACCACCGTGCCGCTCGCGATGACGCGGTAGACCGCGTGGATGAGCCTCCCCAACGCATTCATCGGGCGGTCCACGTCGCACATCAGGATCAGCCGCGAACGCTCGGTCCCGTTCCGCGCGCTGTGGGGATAGGTCTCGTCGAAGATGAAATCCCGTCCGTCGGTCCAGGCGCAGTCCACGACGTCCACCTGGATGCAGCACGCCGCATCGTTGGGCGTCCGCAGCCCCAGGTGGTAGCGCAGCGAGCAGGCCATCGGATCGGCATGCAGCGACAGCTCGGAGCCCGCCGGCAGGATCGAGAACATCGCCCCGCGGATCTGCGGGACCTGCGCCAGCAGGGCCACCGTGCGCGGGCACAGCCGCTGCGCGGAGTGGTGCGTCGTGCCGTACCACTTCAGGTAGAACTTGCTCCAGCCGCGTTTGTAGAACGTGCGGAATCCGACATCGTAGTAACCCGCGGATCCCTCCGCCTTCGCCGCTTCGAAGGCGCCGGACGCCTCCAGTGCCAGCGCCTCGTCGCGCATCACCTCCCAGTTGTCGCGCAGCAGCTGGATGTTGTGCAGGTAGTCGGCCTCGAGCACCGGCCGGCGGGCGTGGGCCCGCGTCGTCATGTACATCAGGCAGTTGAGCGGCGCGAACACGGGCCAGCTCTTGCGCAGGTACTGGGTGAAGCTCTCGTAGCGGCGCTCCCCGCGCCAGCGGTAGACGTAGGCGATGCAGGCGGCGAAGTAGGCCGTCACGGCCAGCAGGCCGAAGGTGCTGAAGTTCATTGGGGTTCTATCGGAGTCGTTTGACCCACGTGATCGCATCGTCGACGGCGTTGTACACCACCGGGATGACGAGCAGACTGAGGAAAGTCGAGGTGATCAGACCGCCGATGACGACGATGGCCATGGGCACGCGGAAGCTGGGATCGCCGACGTAGCCCATTGCCACCGGCAGCATGCCCGCGCCCATCGCGATCGTGGTCATGACGATGGGCCGGGCCCGCTTGCGGCAGGCGTCGACGATGGCCTCGTGGCGGTCCAGGCCGTGGTCGCGCCGCGCGATCACGATGTAGTCGACCAGCAGGATCGAGTTCTTCGTCGCCACGCCCATCAGCATGATCAGCCCGATCATCGACGGCATCGACAGCGTCGAGCCCGCCAGGAACAGCGCCAGCATCGCCCCCGGCACCGACAGCACCAGCGCGATCAGGATGGTCAGCGGCTGGACGAAGTCCTTCAGCAGCAGCGCCAGCACCATGTAGATGCAGAGCACCCCGGTCAGCATCGCCATGCCGAAGCCGGCGGCCATCTCGCCCATGTCCTCGGCCTCGCCGAGCGCGCCCAGCGTGATGCCGCGCGGCAACTGCTTCAAGCCCGGCAGCGCCAGCACCTCGCGCTCGATGTCGCCGAGCGGGCGTCCGTTGGCCTCGACCTCGAGGGTGACGGTGCGCTGGCGGTCCTGCCGCTGGATCTCCGAGGGTCCGCTGCCGAAGTCCAGCGCGGCGACGTGCTCCAGCGGTACCGGCCCTCGTGCGCCGGGCACCGGCAGGCGTCGGATGGTGTCGAGGTCCTCGCGTGCGGCGTCGCTTAGACGAACCATCACCGGTACCTGGCGCTCGCTCAGGTTGAGCTTCGCGAGCGATTGCGCGTAGTCGCCCATCGTCGCGACGCGCAGCGTCTCCGCGATTGCGGCCGAGGTCACGCCGAGATCGCCTGCGCGGGCGAAGTCGGGCCGCACGCGCAGCTCCGGCCGCGCGATGCTGGCGGTCGAGCTCACCGCGCCCAGGCCGGGCAGGGTGCGCAGCTCGCGTTCGACCTGGGCGGCGTGGCGCTCCAGCGTCTCCGCATCGCCGCCGGCCAAGGTCAGCTGATAGCTCGCGCCGGAGCCGCCCTGGCCGACCTTCACGCGCACGCCCGGCAGCGTCGACAGGCGCTCGCGCAGCTGGGCTTCGATCTGCTGCTGGTCGAGGCCGTCCTCGCGATCTCCGCGAGGCGTCAACTGCAGCGTCAGCACCGCCGTGCGCACGTTGGCCGCGCCGCCCTCGTCGCCGTCGGGTCCGCTGCCGCCGGAGCCCGCGACCCCGATCACCGTGAACACCGAATGCACATGGCGATGCTTGATCAGCAGCGTGCGGGCGCGTTCGGCCATCGCCGCCGTCGCCGGCAGCTTGCTGCCCGGCGGCAGCGTGATCGTGACCTGCGTCTGGAGGCCGTCATCGGGCGGGATGAAGGTGGTCGGCAGCAGGAAGGCCAGCCCGATGCCGCCGGCGAAGAAGACCGCCGCCGCCGCCGCGGTGACCGCGCGATGACGCAGGCACCAGCGCGCCCAGCCGAGGTACACGCGGATCCAGCCGGGCTCCGGCTTGTGCGTGTGCTTGAACGCGCGCAGCAGGTAGGCCGCCATCATCGGCGTCAGCAGCCGCGCGACCAGCAGCGAGAACAGCACCGCGCCCGCCGCCGTCCAGCCGAACTGGACGAAGAACTTGCCGACCGTGCCGCTCATGAAGGCCGTCGGCAGGAACACCGCCACCAGGGTGAAGGTGGTGGCGATCACCGCCAGACCGATCTCGTCGGCCGCCTCCATCGCCGCATCGTAGGGTGTCTTGCCCATCAGCAGATGGCGTTCGATGTTCTCGATCTCGACGATCGCGTCGTCGACCAGCACGCCCACGACCAGCGACAGCGACAGCAGCGTCACCGTGTTCAGCGTGAAGCCCATCCAGTGCATCAGCGCGAAGGTCGGGATCACCGACAGCGGCAGCGCCACCGCCGCGACGAAGGTCGCGCGCCAGTCCCGCAGGAACAGGAACACCACCAGCACCGCCAGCGCCGCGCCTTCGACCAGCAGGCGCATCGAGCAGTCGTAGTTCTCGATGATCTCGCCGGTGAAGTC
>NZ_DASVNZ010000423.1:0-19177 GCF_036486225.1 Roseateles sp.
CACCACGCGTGCGTCGTCGACGCGGCAGTCCGAAGAGATGAAGCCATGGCGCAGCTGCGGCTTGAGTCCCGCGTTGTAGGGCGGCGCGTCGCGGCGGATGGCCTTCGAGCCCGGCAGGCTCGCGCGCCGCGCCAGGTGGTCGTAGAGGAACAGGCCGATGCGGATCATCCAGGCCGGACGCATCGCCGCGTCGTGCGGCATCACGAAGCGCAGCGGCCACATGATGTGCGGGGCGCTGCGCAGCAGGACCTCGCGCTCCTGCAGCGCCTTGCGCACCAGCGAGAACTCGTAGTACTCCAGGTAGCGCAGACCGCCGTGGATCAGCTTGGTCGACGACGACGAGGTGTGCGCCGCGAAGTCCGAGGCTTCCGCCAGCACGACCTTCCAGCCGCGGCCGGCCAGGTCGCGCGCGATGCCCGCGCCGTTGATTCCGCCGCCGACGACGAGCACGTCGCATTCCCCCTCCGCGCCGGAGGAACCGGACGCATCGCGCGCACCGACGGCGCCTGCATCGGAAGCGGCGCGGTCGGTGGAAGTCGGGTCGGGGAACGAAGCGGCGGTCAAGGTGTCTCCTTGGATCGAATTGGCCGGACAGTCAAACGGCCACCCTGCGATGGCCGTTGGAAAGTTCGCAATTCTGTTCTTCTTTTTCTTTTTAGCGCGAATATGCGCGTTTTGACTGAGGGTTAACCCGGTCAATTGTTCGTTTCGGTTCCTTTAGCCTGCGCGCCATGAATCCGAACCCCCGTCAGAACGATCTGCTGCAGGAGGTGCACGCCCATGGATCGGTGAGCGTCGAATCGCTCGCCGAGAAATTCGGCGTGACGCTGCAGACGGTGCGCCGGGACGTGCAGCGTCTGGCCGAGGCCGGCCTGGTGCAGCGCTTCCACGGCGGCGTGCGCGTGCCTTCGTCGACCACCGAGAACATCGCCTACCGCCAGCGCCAGGCCATGCAGGCCGACGGCAAGGCGCGCATCGCGCGCGCCATCGCCGCGCGCATCCCGGCCGGCTGCTCGCTGATCCTGAACCTCGGCACCACGACGGAGGCGGTGGCGCACGCGTTGCTGCGTCACAAGGGCCTGCGCGTGATCACGAACAACCTCAACGTCGCGATGATCCTGAGCGACAACCCGGACTGCGAGCTGGTGATGGTCGGCGGCTCAGTGCGACACCGCGACCGCGGCATCGTCGGCGAGGCGGCGGTCGACTTCATCCGCCAGTTCAAGGTGGACATCGGGCTGATCGGCATCTCGGGCATCGAGTCCGACGGCAGCTTGCGCGACTTCGACTACCGCGAGGTGATGGTGGCGCGGACCATCGTCGAGCACTCGCGCGAGGTGTGGGTCGCGGCGGATGCGACCAAGTTCAACCGGCCCGCGATGGCCGAGGTCGCCCGATTGCCCCAGATCGACGCGCTGTTCACCGACGAGCCGCCGCCGGAGCCTTTCCCCGCGCTGATGGCGGATGCGGGCGTGGAGCTCGTCGTCGCGCCGTAGCATCGCGACAGGGTTCGCTCAAGAAGCAGTTCAAGAACACAACGAACGAGACAAGCCATGACCTACCTGCTCGCCCTGGACCAGGGCACCTCGAGTTCCCGCGCGATCGTCTTCGACGCGCAAGGGCGCATCGTCGCGATGGCGCAGCGCGAGTTCCGCCAGATCTACCCGCAGCCGGGCTGGGTCGAGCACGATGCCGATGAGATCTGGGAAACGCAGCTGTCCGTCGCGCGCGAGGTGCTGACCAAGGCGTCGTTGAAGGCCTCGGAGGTCAAGGCGATCGGCATCACCAACCAGCGCGAGACCACGCTGGTGTGGAACCGCAAGACCGGACGCCCGATCCATCACGCGATCGTCTGGCAGGACCGTCGCGCCGAGCCGCAATGCGCTGCGCTCCGCGAGCAGGGCCACGGCCCGCGCATCCAGGAGAAGACGGGGCTGGTGGTCGACGCGTATTTCTCGGGGACCAAGCTGCAGTGGATCCTCGACCACGTCAACGGCGCGCGCGACGCGGCGGAGCGCGGCGAGCTCGCGTTCGGCACGGTCGACAGCTGGCTGATCTGGAAGCTCACGAACGGCGAGGTGCACGTCACCGACGTCAGCAACGCGTCGCGCACGATGCTGTTCAACGTGCGCGAGAACCAATGGGATGAAGAGCTGCTCACGCTGCTGCGCATTCCGAAGTCGCTGCTGCCCGAGGTGAAACCGTCGGCGTCCGAGTTCGGGCGCGTGGCGCCGGAGCATCTCGGCACGGCGCTGACGATCGGCGGCATCGGCGGCGACCAGCAGAGCGCGCTGTTCGGGCAGGCCTGCTTCGAAGCGGGCATGGCGAAGAACACCTATGGCACCGGCTGCTTCATGCTGATGCACACGGGGCCTCGCTTCCAAACCAGCGCGAACGGGCTGATCACGACGAGCGCGGCGCAGATCGATGCGACGCCGCAGTACGCGCTGGAAGGTAGCGTCTTCATCGGCGGCGCGGTCGTGCAATGGCTGCGAGACGGCTTGAACGCGATCAAGGGCAGCGGCGAAGTACAGGGGCTCGCCGAGAGCGTGCCGGACGCCGGCGGCGTGATGTTCGTGCCGGCCTTCACCGGTCTCGGCGCGCCGTACTGGGATGCGGAGGCGCGCGGCGCGATCGTGGGTCTGACGCGTGGTTCGACCGTGGCGCACATCGCGCGCGCGGCGCTGGAGAGCATTGCGTTCCAGAGCGCGGCGCTGCTGCAGGCGATGAGCCGCGACGCGGTGGCGGCCGGCGGCGCGCCGGTCAGCGAGTTGCGCGTCGACGGCGGCGCGTGCGTGAACGACCTGCTGATGCAGTTCCAGGCGGACCTGCTCGGCATCCCGGTCGTGCGTCCGAAGGTGATCGAGACGACGGCGCTCGGCGCGGCCTACCTCGCCGGCCTCACGGCGGGCGTGTACGACAACCTCGGCGACATCGGCCGCAACTGGCAGACGGAGCGCACCTTCCGTCCGACCATGTCGCGCGACCGCGCCGAGACGCTGATGGCGCAGTGGGAACGCGCGGTGCGGCAAGCCTCCGCGCGCTGACCGGATCCCCCTTCAGGAGGCCCCATTCAGAGGGTCAGGTCTTCACCCCTCAATGACATGTTTGAGGAAGTGCCAAGCGGAATCGGCCTGCCTAGAGTTGCGAGCTTCTGTTCCATTGAAGGAGAAGCTTCATGTCTGCACTCGATACCCTGGTCAAGGTCGGCACGTACGAAGAAGGTCAGGTCCTCAACATTCCCGACGCCGTCCGGGACGAGCTCCGATTGAATCCGGGAGACCGGGTGGAGTTCCTCAGGCTCGCTCCGCACGAGTACCTGATCTATTCGAAGGAGCATCCCCTCAGCCTTGAGGGAATGATCGGCAAGCCGAAGCGCAAGGTGACGATCAAGGACATGAACCGGGCGATTCGTGCCCGGGGAGGTCATGTCGGATGAAGGGCATCGATACGAACATCCTCGTTCGCCACTTCGCGAACCAGGATGACCCGCAAACTGCGGTTGCCCGCCGCTTCCTGAGTTCTCTCACTCCGGAAGATCCCGGCTACGTCTCCACCGTGGCGCTCATGGAGCTGTGGTGGGTCCTCAGCAAGACCTACGAAATGGAAAGGGCCGGCCTCATCCGTACCGTTGGACGGATGCTTGCGGACCCTCGCCTCCGCATTGAACATGAGTTCGAGGTCGCCGATGCGGTGGATCGATTTGTGATGGGAAACGCCGACTTCCAGGACTACCTGCTTGAGCGCCGCTGTTCAGGCGCAGGCTGCGCCCGAACGATGACTTTCGATCATGGCGCAGCCAAGTCCGCAGGAATGACGCTGGTCGATCAGATCCCCAGCGACTCCCCCGCCCCCAGAAGCGTCAAGACCCCCAGCACCGCAAAGATGATCGCCGCGATGCCGTGAACCAGCCGCACCGGCATCTTGTGCGCGAGCTTGTCGCCCACGAACACGGCCGGCACGTTGGCGATCATCATCCCGAAGGTCGTGCCCGCGACCACCGGCCACAGGTCGTTGAAGCGCGCCGCCAGCGCCACCGTCGCGATCTGCGTCTTGTCGCCCATCTCCGCCAGGAAGAAGGCCACGATGGTCGTGCCCAGCACGCCCAGGCGGAACTTGCCGCCCGTCTCCTCTTCATCGATCTTGTCGGGGATCAGCGTCCACGCCGCCATCGCGATGAAGCCCACGCCCAGCACCCAGCGCAGCGTCTGCGGCGACACCTGCGTCGTGATCCAACTGCCGACGGCGCCGGCACACGCGTGATTCACCAGGGTCGCGATCAGGATGCCCAGCACGATCGGTCCCGGCTTGCGGAAACGCGCCGCCAGGATGAAGGCCAGCAATTGGGTCTTGTCGCCGATTTCGGCGAGGGCCACGAGGCCGGTGGAGATGAGGAAGGCTTCCATGAAAGACTCAGCGGCCGAGACATACCAATGACCATGTCGCCGCCGGCCGCAAAGTCCGGGGACATGGTCAAAGGTCTCGCCAGGCTGGGAACCCGTGGGTTCCTGGCTACCTCGCGCCATGAGCCGAGGCTCAAGTCTGTTGACGCGGGTCTGCTGAATCGGCCTGTCGCCCAAGAGGCCTTCCAGAAGGCCGGGCGACGGGCGGGGTGCAGCGGCTACTCCCCAATGACAGCCCGCATTGTAGTCGATGCCAGCCCGGGCCACGCCCGCTGGGCCGGCTCCGGCGGACCGGCATCGCCCAGCAGCAGCAGGTGTGTGCGGCCATCGCGCCAGCTGGACGCCATCAGCAGTTGCAGCACCGGCGCACTCACCGCGCGCACGCGCTGCGGCCACTGCACACAGTCCTCGAGTTCCCCCGTCGCCAAGGCCTGCGACAGCAGCGCGTCCGGCGCTTCGGCGAGCTGGAACTCCCACTCGCCCTGAGCCAGCGCCTGCGCGAGCGCGAGGTCCTCCGGCGTCACCGCCTCGGCTGCGAGCAAGGGCAGTTGCTCCCGCAACAGCGCCAGCTGCTCCGGCACCACGGCGGCCGGCAGCGTCACGCTCAACCGCCAGCACAGCGCGCCGGCCAGCGATTCCATCTCGCTTTCCCACGGCCACGGCAGCCGCGCCGCGAGCCGTTGATGCATCAACGTGCGTGCCAGCTCGCGCAGCGCGGGCGGCGTGCCGCGCGGCACCGGCGTCTGCACGATCAGACGACAGCCCTGCCCCTGCGGCAGCGGGAGGAACTGCGAGACCGCGGGCGTCGGTGCCGCGGCTGGCAGCGTCACTGCTGGCGTCGGCGCCGCGGCCTGTCCGGCCGGCGGCAGCTTCGCCACGCGCCAGCCGCCCATGAAGTCCTCGGCCAGACCGCGCGCCGTCTGCAGGCTCAGGTCGCCGGCGAACAGCAGCACCGCGCGCTCCGGCCGCCAGTACTGGCGATGGAAGCCGAGCACGTCCTCCCGCTTCAGGCGCTTCAGGCTGGCCGCGGTCTGCACCGGCTGCGCGCGTCCCCGGAACTGCCGCCGCGCCGCCCATGGCGCGAGCAGCAACGCATCGGCGCGCCGCAGCACCAGCGCGTCGATGGCGCGGCTGCGGATGTGCTCCAGCGATTCGAAGGCGAGCAGCGGCCGCTGCGTCAGATCCGCCAGCAGGTTGACCGCGTCGTCGCATTGATCGGGCAAGGCCTCCAGCACGATCTCCGCCGTCGACGGCGTCAGTTCCAGCCGCAGCGGCAGGCCGAGCAGATCGCCTGCATAGGCGATGTCGGCGGATTCCATCTCCTCGCCGTCGCGTTTCGCGCCCTGCGCGAGCATCGACAACGCCACCTCCGCCAAGCCGTCCTTGCCCGCCGGGTCACGCAGCCAGCCGCCCTCTCCGATCAGGCGGACCACCGTGCGCGGCGCACCGGGACGCGGCAGCACGACGACCCGCAAGCCGTTCGCGAGCTTCGTCTGTTCGAGCGGCAACGGCATCGGCGCGGGAGCCGGCGGCGCCTCGGGCGGACGATCGAAACCGTCCTGCGCCAGCGCCGGCCAGGCCGCCGACCCCGACACGATCGCGGCGCCGAACATCAGCCCACGGCGGTTCAGATCGACGGTCATGCGGCCACTCCCGCAGCGGCGCCGATGTCCGCCAGCAGCGTCAGCACCGGCGCCTGCACGACCTGCTTGCGCCAGAACTGCTGCACCTCCGCGCCGCCCAGCTTCATCCACGCGGCCATGTCCTTGGCCGGCGCGACGACCTCGCCCCGCACCGCCCACGCAGTGCCGAGCGATCGCGCCAGTCGGTCGGCGGTCCAGTCGTCCGACAGCGTCTGGCGCCGCAGCAGCGCCTTGGCCTTGTTGAGTTCCTCGTCGGTCACGGGCTCGTCGGCCAGCCGCAGGACTTCCTGCTGCAGCGCCAGCGCCACCGGTGCGGCGGTCTGGCCATGCGCCGCGAGCGCCTGCGCGACCAGCAGCCCCGCGTCGCGGTGCGTGTCCAGGCGGAGGCTGAGCTGATGCGCCAGCGCCTTCTCGTCGACCAGCGTGTCGGTGAGGCGGCCGGAACGGCCGAGTCCCAGCAGCGCATGCGCGAGCTGCCACATCGGCGTCGAGGGATCGTCGGCGCGCGGCACCTGCCAGACCAGCGCGGCGGCCGGCAGCGGCGCCCGCGCGAGCGACAGCTTCAGCGTCTGGCTCTGCGGCCGGCGCGACTCGCGCAGGTCGGCGGGCCCGGGGGCGGAGGCGGACGCAGGCAGGGACACGGATGAGGAGACCGGCGGCGAGGCCGACGAAGCGGCAGAAGAAGCGCCAGAAGAAGCGCCTGAAGAAGAGGCTGGCGGCATCGGCGGCCGGATCGAGCCGAAGTAGTGCATCACCCAGCGCGCGACCGCGGCCTCGTCGAAGGCGCCCGTGACGACGAGCAACGCCCGGTCGCAGCCGAATCGACCGGCATGGAACGCACGCACGGCGTCGATGTCCACGTCCTTCAGTTGCTCCGGATCGCCGAGCGCGCCGCGCTGGTAGGGATGCGTCAGGTAGCCGCTGCGCTGGACGGTGAGGTCCAGCCGCGCATAGGGGTTGAGCTGAGGGGCCGTCACCGCCTGGCGCAGCTGCTGCTTCGCGGTGGCCAGCGTGTCCGGCTCCAGCCGCGGGTTGCTCATGCGTTCGGCCTCGGCCCACAGCACGCGTTCGAGCTGCGACGCAGGCACGACGGTCTGCAGCGCGGCGAAGTCCTCGTCGATCTCGAGGCCGCTGCGGCCGCCGGCTGAGGCGATCAGGCGGTTGAACTGGCCGGGCTCCAGGTAACGGCTGGCGCCGGCGACGAGCCGGAGCACCAGATGCGTCATGCCGCTGCGGCCGGTGGGATCGTCGCGACCGCCGCAGCGATAGACCACGCGCACCGCCGCCTGCGTGCCCGCGACCGGGCGCGCCAGCCAGAGCAGGCCGTTGGGCAGCCGTTGGGGCTCGGGGGACGGGGCACTCATGGGCGGCAATCCTAGCTGCCAATCCGCTGTCAGCAGCCGGTCCGCATCATGGACGCGACGTCGTCCTACAAGCCGGCCCACCCGAATCGGGGGGCCGCCGTGGGACGGCGAGGGGTCCGGCCCGCGCCGACGCCCCGCACGCAGGGGACACCCGTCCCGTCGTCATCGTCCTTCCACGGAGAGCCCGCCATGAGCGCCTTGAACTTCGCCTACACGATCGTCTACGTCGAGGACGTGGGCGCGTCGCTGGACTTCTTCGAGCGCGCCTTCGGTCTGCGGCGACGTTTCCTGCACGAGTCCGGCGCCTACGGCGAGCTGGAGACCGGCGCCACGACGCTGTCCTTCGCCCGGCACGACATCGCGCGCGGCAACCTCGGCCAGGACTACCGGAAGGCGGAGGACGGATCGCCGCTGGGCATGGAGGTCGGCCTGTCCACGCAGGACGTCCCCGCCGCCTATGCGCAGGCGCTGGCCGCCGGCGCGCAAGGCCTGACCCCGCCCATCACCAAGCCCTGGGGCCAGGTGGTCGCCTATGTCCGGTGCCCGGACGGCACGCTGGTGGAGATCTGTACGCCGATCTGACTGCGGCTGGCGCGGCTTACGCGTCGTCCCCGACGCCAGGACGCGGTTCGACCACGATCCGCGCGTGGCGCTGGAAGGTGAAGTACGCCCAGGCCCAGTCCGCGAAGACGCGGACGCGGTTGCGGAAACCGATCAGGAAGTACACGTGCACGAACAGCCAGAACAGCCAGGCGGCGAAGCCGCTGAACTGGATCGTCCCGAGGTCGGCGACCGCCGCCTTGCGGCCGATCGTCGCCAGGTTGCCGTAATCCATGTAGCGGAACGGCGCCTCCGAGCGTCCCCGCAGCCGCGCCAGGATCTGCCGCGCGGCGTGCCGGCCGGCCTGCTTGGCGCCGGGGCTGACGCCGGGCACCGGCTTGCGGCTGCCGTCCTTCTCGAGGCTGGTCGCCGCGGCCATGTCGCCGACGACATAGACCT
This sequence comes from Roseateles sp., assembly GCF_036486225.1. GTDB lineage: Bacteria > Pseudomonadota > Gammaproteobacteria > Burkholderiales > Burkholderiaceae_C > Roseateles. The sequence continues at coordinate 8,410 of NZ_DASVNZ010000423.1, forward strand.
CCGGATGGCCGGGGATGTTCATCTGCTCATCCACGACCACGCGACCCGCGCGGTCCAGCGGCACGTCCAGGGTGCGGGCGAGCGGCGACGCCGCCACGCCGGCCGCCCACACCTTGGTGCGCGACGCGATGCGTTCCTTGCCGCCGTCGGCGGTCTGGAGGTCCACGCCCTCCTCGTCGATGCCGACGACGCGGCAGCCGGTCCGCACGGTCACGCCGATGCGCTCCAGCTGCGCCTGGGCCTGCGCCGACTGCGCCGGCTTGAACGCCGCCAGGATCCGGTCCGAGCCTTCGACCAGCAGCACCTGCGCGCGGCTGGGGTCGATGCGTCGGAATTCGTCGCGCAAGGTGTGGCGGGCGATCTCGGCCAGCGTGCCGGCCATCTCGACGCCGGTCGGCCCGCCGCCGATGACGACGAAGTTCAGCCACGGCGCGCGGCTGGCGGCATCGGGCAAGGTCTCGGCGCGCTCGAAGGCGCTCAGCAGCCGCGCGCGCAGCTGGAAGGCGTCGGCCAGCGTCTTCAGCCCGGGCGCGTGCGCCTGCCACTGGTCGTTGCCGAAGTAGCTGTGCGTGGCGCCGGCGGCCACGATCAGATGGTCGTAACCGAGGCGCTGGCCGTCGGCGAGCACGACCTCCCGCGCGGCCTTGTCGACGGCCTCGACATCCGCCATCAGCACGGTGAGGTTGCGCTGGTGGCGCCGCATGTGCCGGATCGGCGACGCGATCGACGGCGCGGACAGGCCGGCCGTCGCCACCTGGTACAGCAGCGGCTGGAACAGGTGGTGGTTGCTGCGGTCGATCAGCGTGACGCGGACCGCGGCGCCGTCGAGGACTTTCGTGGCCTCCAGGCCGCCGAAACCGCAACCGACGATCACGACATGGGGAAGCGCAACATGTGGGTCAGCCATGCGACACATCGTAGCGGGGATGACGACCCGGACAGGTCAGGCCCATGGCCCACAATCGCCGGATGCGCCGCGCCGACCGCCTGTTCCAGATCGTCCAACTCATCCGTGGACGCCGCCTCACGACCGCCGAGTTCCTCTCCCAGCGGCTGGAGGTCTCGATCCGCACCGTCTACCGCGACGTCGCCGCGCTGCAGCAGCAGGGCGTGCCCATCGACGGGGAGGCGGGCGTCGGATATCGCATGCGGGTGGGCTTCGAATTGCCGCCGCTGATGTTCAGCGCCGAAGAGGCTCAATCCCTGGTCGCCGCGGTGCGGCTGGCGCAGCCGCAGCTGGACGCGGTGCTCGGCCAGCGCGCGGAGGAGGCGCTCGGCAAGATCTTCGCGGTGCTGCCCGGCTCGGCCCGGGCGGCCGCCGAGAGCCTCACGGTCTACGCGCCGCAGCGCGGTCTCGATGTCGCCACGCGGGAGCGCCTCACCCACCTGCGCCAGGCCACCGAGTCCCGCACCAAGCTGCGCCTGCACTACCTCGACCTCAGCGACCAGACCAGCACCCGCCTCGTGCGGCCGCTGGCCTGCTTCTTCTGGGGACCGGTGTGGACCTTCTCGGCCTGGTGCGAACTGAGAGAGGACTTCCGCAGCTTCCGCGTCGACCGCGTGCAGCAGCTCGAGATGACCGAAGAGCGCTTCCGCGACGAACCCGGCAAGACGCTCGCCGATCTGCAGCGGCGTGAGAACGCGCGCGAGAACTGGGCCTAGTTCAGCGCACCGCCACGCCCTGCGGCAGCGCCGCGGCGCGCGGACGCCAGCGCAGCAGCGGCGCCTCGATCCAGCGGTGGAAGGGCAAGGCGGCCAGGTTGCTCAGCGCCCAGGCGACGAGCAGCGCCAGCGGGGCGAGCGCGTCCAGCATGGGCGCGGGACTCTCGGCGCGGTGCTCGTAGATCGCGTTCACGAGCAGGCAGACCGGGAAGTGCACCAGGAAGAGCGCGTAGGCATGGCGCGCCATCGACTGCACCGGCGCCTGCCCGTGCCGCTGGAACCACACCGGCAGCGTGCCGCGGCGCCACAGCATGATGACCACGGCCGTCAGCGCGGCGACGACCAGGCGCTCGCGGAACTGCAGGGCCAGCGCGGCGACCATCAGGCCGCCCAGCGCCAGCAGGCCTGCGCGACGCGCGGCAGGCGACCAGCCCTGGCACCAGCACAGCAGCACGCCCAGGCCGTAGGCGCCAAAGAAGTAGATCGCGTAGGCGTCCAGGTCGGCCATGCGATTGAACTTGAGCAGCGACGCGGCGCACAGGACGCCGACGACGGCCGGCGCCATCCACAAGCGCGACGCGCGCGTCAGCGGCAGGCAGCGCAGGCTCCACATCACCAGCAGCAGCAGCGCGAAGAGCTGGAAGTCGATCGCGACGTACCAGGCGCCGACGGTCAGCGCCTCGACCGACATCAGGTCGTGCAGCAGCAGCGCGTGGGCGAGGATCTGCGTCAGGTGGACCTGGGTGGGCACCAGTTCCGGCAGCAGCGGCTGGACCAGCCATGAGGACAGCAGCGTCAGGCCGACCGCGGCCATGAACGGCGGCACCAGGCGCCAGTAGCGCTGCGCCAGCAGGGCCGGCGCCGAGCGGCGCAGCTGCGGCTCCTGGGCCGACAGGGCCCGCGCGCTGAGGTAACCGCCCAGGACCAGGAACACCTGCACGGCCATGCGGCCGTAGTCGTAGAGCCATCCCGACAGCAGCGGGAACAGGCCGTGCATCGCCTCGGCGATCGGTCCGTAGACCGACAGGTGATGCAGCACGATCAATTGCGCGGCGGCCGCGCGCAGCGCGTCCAGCGGGAACAGGCGAGAAGCCATGGGAGTCGGCGGATTCGGTCGCCGACGGTCCCTGGGGGCCTCATCCGGCGGAAAACGAAGCGGCCACCGCGAGGTGGCCGTTGGATTGCGCCGGATTCTATAAGCAAATCAATAAGTTACATCGATGCACAGATTCGGTGGCGGTCGCGTGACGCCCGGGCGTCGCGCTCAGCGCTTCGAACGCGGGGGACGCTCGCGCGGTTTCGGCGTGGGGAACAAGGTCCCGTTGAAGATCGCAGCGAACCAGCCGATGTACCAGTCGACCAGTCGCTGCGGCCACGGTTTCGGCGGCGCCTTCACGGGCTTGGGACGGTCGGAGGGATGGCGCCGCTCGACGGCGTCGGCGAAGGCGACCAGCCGCGCCCGGAGCGCCTGCAGGCCCGCGACCTTCGATGGAGCGTCCCGCTCGGCCTGGATCACGAGCGCCACATGCAGCAGCGCGCGGTCCTCGCCGAGCGACTCCAGCCGGAGCTGCGCCTGACCGGTCACACCGCCAGTGCGCGGCCCGCGCCCCTCGAAGCTCAGACGCAGACGGCTGGGCGCGTCGAGATCGAGCTGCAGCACGTGGCCTTCGAATCCCGGCAGGACCAGCGCGAACGCGCCGCGGGCATCGGCGGCCTGGACGCTGGAGCCCGTCGGCAGGCTGTCCGCGAGCAGGGTCAGGTCGTGCAGCGTTTTCCAGGCCAGGGCTTGGGGGACGGGCAGGACGAGGTCGTCGTTGAGGGCGAGCGTGGGCATGCGGGAGATTGTGGGCCCGTCCACGCGACCGCGCGGACATGCGCGAGGTCCGACGCAGGGTGGAACGATTTTCGCTATGGTGCGCGCATGGACAACATGGACCTGCAGGTGCTGCGTCAGGTGCAGCAATGGATCGATGCCGACCAGCGTGTCGTGCTGGGCACCATCACGCGGACCTGGGGGTCGGCGCCGCGGCCGGTCGGCTCGATCGTCGCGGTCCGGGCGGACGGCTTGATCACCGGCTCGGTGTCCGGCGGCTGCATCGAGGACGACCTGGTGGCAAAGATCCGCGAGGGGGCGCTGTCGTTGAAGACCCCCGAGCTGATCCGCTACGGCGTCGGCGCGGAGGCGGCGCAGCGCTTCGGTCTGCCCTGCGGCGGCACCTTGGAGCTGATGCTGGAGCCGGTCGGCGCCCATTCGGCGATCGCGCCGCTGCTGGAGCGGCTGTCGCGCGGGGAGCGCGTGCTGCGCACGCTCGACCTGGAAAGCGGCGCGGTCTCGCTGGCGGAGCCGGGCGAGCACTCGCGCGACGGCGCGGACCGGCTGGTGCTGAGCGACGCCCAACTGGTGACGCACCACGGGCCGCAATGGCGCCTGCTGATCATCGGCGCGGGGCAGATGAGCCAGTATCTGGCGCAGATGGCGCTGGCGCTCGACTACCAGGTGCAGGTCTGCGATCCCCGCGACGACTACCCGTGGACGCTGATCGCCGCGCCGCTGACGCGCGAGATGCCGGACGACGTCGTCCAGCGGCTGAAGCCCGACGGCCACACGGCGATCGTGGCGCTGACGCACGATCCCAAGCTCGACGATCTGGCGCTGATGGAGGCGCTGCGCGGTCCGGCGTTCTACGTCGGCGCGATCGGTTCACGCGTGAACCAGGCCAAGCGCCGCGCGCGGCTGAAGGAACACTTCGACCTGACCGACGCGCAGCTGGACCGGCTGCACGGCCCGGTGGGCCTGCACATCGGCGCCCGCACGCCGCCCGAGATCGCGCTGGCGATCCTGGCGCACATGACCGCGGAGCGGTATGGCGTGCAGGTCAGCAGCAGCGCGACGCCGACGGACGGGAGCGAGGCGGGTTGCGTGGTGTGACCACGCGTTGACCATCCCACGTCGTCGCTCTCTTCAGACCTGCAGGATCAGTTCGCCGTATTGAGGCAGTTGCCCATCGGCCGTGATCAGATGCGCAGCCTCGCTGATCGCTTGTGCAACGAGCAGGCGGTCGAACGGGTCATGGTGGTGCAACGCCAAGATCATCGTCGTCGCTGCATGCTCGGCACTGACCGGCAATTCAACAAAGCCGCAGGTCTTTATCTTTCCGACCAGGTCATCAGGGTCCACATCGAGTCGACCAATTCGAGCCTTGATCGCAAGCTCCCAGATCGAGACAGCGGAGACGAATACGGCGTCCGCCGTATCGATGAGGTGTCGCGTCGCTGCAGTGAGTCGCTGGGAGCCTTCGACCACCCACAAGAAGATGTGTGTGTCGAGAAGCAAGGTCATACACGCCCTTCGAAGCTGGCCAGAACGTGGTCAGGCAAAGGCGCATCGAAGTCTTCGGAAATGCGAATCTTCCCCTTGAGAATTCCATAGGGGACGACGCGCCGCTTCACGGGCAGAAGATCGCCCCCAGCCGAAGTCTGAGCGGAGATGGGCGGGCAAAGTGACGTGGGGAACGGGAACCGCTCCGCAGGCTGGGGAATCGTGTTCATCTTGAGCGTTGTCCAAAGAAAAGGAGGACGAATCAGTCTAGGACTCGTCCTCCGCTGGGCTCTTCAACCAGACGCTCAATCCGATGTCTGTTTGTCCTGCGTCAATGAACTCGTCGATAGCCGACGCGATGTGTGGCGTGTCGACCTATCGAGTGATCGAATTCGATTTCGCATCGGCAGATCTGTGGCAGATGAGGAGACGTTCCTGTCCCACGTTCACCGCATGCTGTACCCCCGCCCGTCCATGCACGCCTCCACCGCGCGGTTGAACACGCCGGCGTCGTTCATCGACGAAGGCTGCGTCGTCGCCCAGCGGTTGCATTCCTGGCGGTCGGCCTCGGTCTGCCCGGCCGACTGTCCGTTGCGCGGATAGATGATCGGGTCGGGCCGCGGCGGAGCGACCGGCGCGGGGGTCGCGGCGTCGGCGCCCGGCGGCGGTGCGACCACCACGTAGCCCGGCCCCGGCGAAGCCATCGTGTAGTACGCGCCGTTGGCGTAGTAGTACGGGTAGCCGCCGATGCGCAGCGTCACGTAGGCGCTCGGCAGGATGGGCACCACAAAGCCCAACGGCGGCGCGATCACCCGGAAGCTCGGCCCCCACGGCTGGTACCAGACGCCGCCGTGGTACCAGTAGCGGTTGCCCACGAACACCGCGCCGCCCGGCAGGCCGCGCGCGACGTAGCCCGGCGCGGGGTAGTAGTGGTCGTGGTGGTAGCGGCTGTCCAGGCGCAGGCCGATGTCGACACGCGCCCCGCCGCCGCCGTGGTGCTGCGCCGAGGCCAGCCCCGCCGACAAGGCCAGCGCGACGGGAATCAACCAACGAAGCTTGTTCATGCTGCTCATGATCTGCTCACGCCGTCCGACGGCGCCCAGGAAGTCCAGATGGCTTATTCAACGCCGCAGCGCTCGGCCACGTCTACGGAAGGGCGTTTCGCCGGGGTAAAGAACCATTGCTTCGACGGCCCCCGGCCACGAGAGAATCACAGCACATTCACGTCACCACCACGCGCCGCCCCCCGACGCCATGATCGAGCTCTACTACTTCCCCAGCAATGCCAGCTTCGCGCCCCACGTCGTCCTCCACGAACTGGGCATCCCGTTCCAGCTGCGCCTCGTCGATCGCGACAAGGACGAGCACAAGTCGCCCGAGTTCCTGGCGATCAACCCGAACGGCCTGCTGCCCGCGATGCGCGACACCCGCGACGGTGCGGAGGACCTGGTGCTGTTCGAGACCGCCGCGATCCTGCTGCATCTCGCCGACACGCATCCCGACGCCGGCCTCATGCCCCCGCTCGGCACCGCCCGGCGCGCGCACGCCTACAAGTGGCTCATGTGGCTGACCAACACGCTGCAGCCCACCGTCATCGCCTACTACTACCCGGACCGTTTCGTCGCGCCGGGCAACACCGCCGGCAGCGCCGAGGTGAAGGCCCAGGCGCAGGTCCGCGCCGGCGCGCAGCTGGATCTGCTCGCCGCCGAATTCGAGCGTCATGGCGGGCCGTTCATGCTCGGCGAGCAGTACTCGGTGCTCGACGCCTTCGCCTTCATGCTGTGCCGCTGGACGCGCAACTTCAGCGACCCGGCGCGCAAGCGCCCGGCGCTGGGCGCCTTCCTCGAACGCATGGCGCAACGCCCCGCGCTGCAACGCACGATCGAGACCGAACAACTGCCGAAGCCCTGGTTCTGACCTCACGGCGCGAGCAAGCCGCGCGTCAAGGCCTCGGCTCAGGCGTCAACGCGCCGGCAGCGCCTGCAGGTAGTCGTAGAGCCGCTGCGCGATCGCCGCGCGATCGGCGGCCGGCATCGCCTCGGCGAGCGCCGGCATCGTCGTGCCGGGTCGCACTGCGGCGGGCTCCAGCAGCCAGCGTTTCCAGGCCGCCGCGTCGTAGCCCTTGACGACCACGTCGAGGTCCAGCGGCATCTTGTCGCCGCCGTAGCCGCGGATGCGGTGGCAGCTCAGGCAATGCGTGCGGGCGAGGTCCGCCGCATCGGCGTACCTGGCCGCCAAGTCCCCAGGCAGCAACGCGCGCGTCGAGGAGGGCCCCACGCTCACCGACGCGACCTGGTAGGGCCACAGCGCGCCGCCTTCGGCCTGCAAGGCCTTCGACGAGCGGTTGTCCCAGACCAGGTAGAACGGGCCGAGCGGGACCTGCTTCTCGCCCTGCAGGTGGTTGTCGACTTGGAACAGCCGGCCATCGGTGCGCGCGTGGACCAGCCACGCGCGATGCTGCGAAAAGCGTTCGACCGGGATGCGCGAGACGAAGCCGTCCAGCGCGCGGAACTCGAGCTCCTGCCCCGGCGCGCGCCAGCCCTTGCCGAGCACCGCCGTCAGCACCTCGTCCGCCGCAAAGCCGACGTAGCGCACCTCGGGCATGCGACCGTCGCGCATCAGGTGGGGTTCAAGGACCGCCACCGTCACCGCCTTGCCGGCGCGCGGCCCCAGCTGTCGACCGAGTTCGGCCGGCTTCGGCAGTTCCACGGCCAAGGCCGGCAGCGCGGCGCCGGCGCTCAAGATCGCGACCGCCGCGGCGATCGCCCTGCCGAACCGCATCGCGCTCATGGCTTCAGGACCAGCATCCCGCGCGCATGGGCCTTCACGTCGGCCTCGTCCAGCCATTCGCGCCGGTACTGCCCCTTGGCCAGCAGTTCGGCCTGATCGCGGTAATGCGCGTCCGGCCAGACGCCGCTCTGGCCGACCGGATTCACGCCGAGGGCCTCCTGCGGCTTCGCGAAGTCGATCAGCCGGCGCGTCGACGGCCCGTACACCACGCCCCACGGCGCGCTGCCGTTGCGCTGCGCCAGGTTGTTGGGCACCTCGTGCCCGCCCGGCACCGGGAAGGGGCCGACGTTGAAGATCTTGTCGAGCGGCTTCTGCTTGCCCAGCGGATGCTCGTGCATCAGCGTATGCACGCTGTCCCAGCGCCACTTCGTGCTGTCGGCCCCGAGCGTCTCGTACAGGTGCGCGACCGCCGCCTTCCAGGCCTTGCGCACGATGTCGGTCTGCGTCTCGCGCTGCGGCGTCGAGCGGTCGTCCCACCAGGGCGAGTCGCTGTCCGCCGTCAGCCGGGGCAGCGCCTGGTCCAGCGCGCGTGTGCGGCGCAGGTTCTCGAACTGCGCGTCGCCGAGCTCGTCCTTCATCGCCGCGCGCAGCAGTTCCGCCGCCAGTTGCTGGAACAGCACCGGCGCCACCGCATCGGCCTTGTAGGCGCCGTTCCAGCGCACCAGCGCCTCGACCAGCGATTGCTCTTCCGCCGAGGCCGAACCGCGCAGCAAGGGAATGATCGGCCGCAGCACGCGCGGGCCGTAGTCGGTCTGCACGTCGAGCTGCAGCGCCTGGCTGTTCTGGACATCCCAGCGCTTGCCCTGGTTCAGCAGCCCGTCGAGGCGGGCGCCCCGCTCGGCCAGGTTGTAGTAGCCCGGTACCGGCGTGTCGCCGGGCGGCTGGAAGTTGGCCGACACGATGTAGCCGCGCGCCGGATTCTCCTCGTGCGGGTTCGCGGAGAACGGCAGGAAACCGGGCTTGTCCGCCTCGTCCGTCGCGCCGTCGAGGATGAAGGTCGGATTGACGCCCTCCGGCCGCATCGGCAATCTGGCTGCGGCCCACCAGGCGATGTCGCCGGTCGCGTTCGCCCAGACGACGTTCAGGCCCGGCGCGTGGATGAGGCTCGCGGCCTCGCGCGCCTTGTCCAGCGTGTCCGCCCGGCCCAGCTTGTAGAAGCCGTCCATCACCGGGTTCTCGGTCTCCAGGAAGGCCCACCACATCGCCACCGGGCGCTCGCCGCGATCGCCCGGGATCGCGTCGTTGACGATCGGTCCGTGCGGCGAGCGGCGCAGCGTCAGGACCTGGTCCGGCTGGCCCTTGACCTTGAGCACCTCCTGGCGCGAGGTCATCGCCACCCAGCGGTCCTTGATCCAGACCTCGTTCGGATTGGCCGGGTTGACCTTCTCGGCGATCAGGTCGACGTCGTCGTTCTGGAACATCGTCAGGCTCCAGCCGAAACGCCGGTTGTGCCCGAGCAGCGCCATCGGATTGAGCGCGAGGTGATGGCCGTAGAGCTCGAACTGCGGCGTGCGCAGATGCGCCTCCCACCACACGGCGGGCGTCGAGTACGCGATGTGCGGATCACCCGCCAGCAGCGGCTTGCCGCTGGCCGTGCGGCTGCCGGAGACGACCCAGGCGTTGCTGCCCTCAAACTGCGGCAGGCCGGCGAGTTCCGCCGCGCGTCCGCTGACCGCCGCCAGACGCGCCAGCAGGGGCGCGACGTCGGCGAAGCGGCGATCCGCGCCGCCTGGTCCGTTCGGTCCGCCCGGTGCGTTGCGAGGCCCGGGCGCGTTCAGCGCCTGCGGCTCGAGCGCGCCCTTCGGATGCCAGTCGAGATCGAAGATGCGCAGGTAGTCCGGCCCCAGGTCGCGTACCGCCGTCAATGCCGGTTCGGTGCGGAAGGCCGCTGCGAAGCTGTAGGCCAGATAACCGGCGATGCTGTAGGTATCCGCCGCCGTGAACGGGCGTTTGGGAATGCCGAGGATCTCGAACTCCAGCGGCGCCGGTCGCGTGGCCTGGTACTGGTTGACGCCGTCCAGGTAGGCGTACAGCGCCCGGATCGCGCCCGGCTGCGCGGTGATCGCCGAAGAGGCCGTGGCCAGCTCGTCGGCGCGCTGCCGGATGCCGAGCGTGCGGAACAGCCGGTCGGTCTCCACCAGCTTCGGGCCGAGCACCTCGGCCAGTTCGCCGCGGGACAGCCGGCGCAGCATCTCCATCTGGAACAGGCGGTCCTGCGCATGCAGGTAGCCGAGCGCGCGGTAGAGGTCGTCCTCGTTGCGCGCATCGACGTGGGGGACGCCCCACTCGTCATAACGGACGGTGACCGGGGCGCTCAGGCCCGAGAGCTGCAACTCGCCGTCGCGCACCGGCAGCTTCTGGTGGACATGCCAGGCCGCGCCCGCGCCGGCGATGGCCGCGAGCACGGCCAGCGTGATCGCGCCGCGCCTGAGCCAGCGACCGACGCTCATGGGCTGACCGGTTTGCGCAGGTGGGACAGCGTCTCGACGCGCTTGATCAGCTCGCGGTCGTTCCAGGGCTTGTGGAACATGCCGTACAGGCCCTGGATCTGATGCAGTCGCGCATGCAGCTCCTCATGGCCGGTGATGGCGATCATGGGCAGGTCCTCGGTGGCCAGCGCGCCCTGCACCGCCTTGATCAGCTCGAAGCCATCCATGTTGGGCATCTCGAGGTCGGTGATCAGCACGCCGAAGCGGGTCTGGCCGAGCAGCTCCATCGCCTCGACGCCGTCGCGCGCGGCGACGACCTCGTGGCCGGCGTCGCTGAACAGCTTCAGCAGCTTGGCGCGCACCACGGCGGAGTCGTCGACCACCAGCAGCGGCAGGCGCTCGGGCGCCACGTCGGGTGCGACAGGTGCAACGGGCGCGGCGGGCGCCGCCGGGGGAACGGTGCGGGCGGCCGGTCCCGGCGGCAGCGGACGCGGCACGGGCGGCGGCGCGCCGAAGTCGCGGTAGTCGCCGCGGCGCACCGTGATGATGATGATCACGATGGCCAACG
>NZ_DASVNZ010000005.1:0-3376 GCF_036486225.1 Roseateles sp.
GCGCGGGCTGTTGCAGCTGCAGCTCGGGCGAGATCAGGCCGGCCTGCTGGGCCTGGTCCAGCAACGCGGCGCGCGCGGTGTCCAGGACCTGGGCATCGAGCAGGGCGGTGCCGTCCTTCGAGGCGCTCTGCGCATTCGGTGTGCTTCCCGCGGCCACGGCGGCCGGCAGCCCGCATGGCAAGGACAGCGCTGAGACCGCCACGGCGATCGACAGTGGACGAAACACGGAAACGAAAGCAAAGAGGGAGTCGCGCATGAGCATCGATTTCAGCAAGGCGGCCGGGGTGCATGACGACGCGCTGCGTCTGCGTGCGGAGCGGACCAAGGTCCTCGCCTCCAACATCGCCAACGTCAGCACGCCGGGGTATCAGGCGCGCGACATCGATTTTGCCGCGTCCTTGCGCAGCGCACTCGCGACCAGTGGAGGATCGGGCGACGGATCGGGCGACGGCTTCAACGGAGAACTGGCGCTGGACACCGGCGACCAGGACATGAAGTACCGCGTCCCGTACCACCCCGCGCAGGACGGCAACACCGTCGAGCTGGGCGTGGAGCAGGCCGCCTTCGCGCAGAACGCGCTCGATTTCCAGACCAGCCTGAGCTTCGTGAACATGAAGCTCAAGGGCCTGGCCAAGGCCATCAGCGGCCAGTAAGCAAGGGAACTCTCCATGTCCTTCAAGCAGATCAGCCAGATCGCCGGCTCGGCGATGTCCGCGCAGACGGTGCGCCTGAACACCATCGCCAGCAACCTGGCCAACGCGCAGTCCGCCGCCGGCAGCGAGACCGCCACGTACCACGCCCGCAAGCCGGTCTTCGCCGCGCTCGCCGCGCGCGAAGGGCTGGGCGATCAGCAGCTCGCGGGCACGCGCGTGCAGGTGCTGGACGTCGTCGAGAGCCAGGAGCCGCTGCGCAAGGCCTACGAGCCGGAGAACCCGCTCGCCAACGAGAACGGCGAGGTCTTCTATCCCAACGTCAATCCGGTCGCCGAGATGACCGACATGTTGTCCGCCTCGCGTGCCTTCGAGACCAACGTCGAGGTGCTGTCGCGCGTGAAGTCCATGCAGCAGTCGCTGCTGCGCCTCGGCGAAGGCTGATCGACTTCTGATCCCGGCCTGATCAAGACCTGACCCCGATCCCCCACGGAGCCCCGACATGACCACCCCCGTCAACAACAACGCCAGCGGCAACGGCGCGTCCTCCAACGCGATCGCCGGCAACGGCGACAGCGCCGGCCTGAGCAACCTGTTCACCACGCTGCTGGTCGCGCAGATCAAGAACCAGGATCCGCTCTCGCCGCAGGACCCGTCGCAGTTCGTCAGCCAGCTCACGCAGCTGAGCCAGGTCGAGTCGATGCAGAAGCTCACCTCGCAGGGCCAGACCAACGCCAGCATGCTGGCCAGCCTGCAGCTGATGACGCTGGGCGCGCAGGTCGGCTCCACGCTGCAGGCCACCGTGTCTCAGGTGCAGCTGGCCGGCGAGAAGGTCGAGCTGCGTTACGCGCTGGACTCGTCCAGCCCGCAGAACACGCTGGTCGTGACCGGCAGCGACGGCAAGGAGACGCGCGTGGACCTGGGCTCGCTGGGCAAGGGCGAGCACGGCTACACGCTGGATCCGGCCAAGCTCGGCCTGGGCGACGGCCAGTACAGCCTGAGGTTCGAGGCCAAGGACAAGCGCGACGTGAGCCTGGAGACCGTCGCCCGCCTGGACGGCGTGCGCCTGTCCGCCGACGGCGGCGTGATGCTGCAGCTCGCCGGCGTCGGCGAGGTCACCAGCCAGGCCATCACCCAGTTCAAGGGCCGCGCCGCGTCCTGACGCGCGAGCGCGTTTCTTCAGCTTCCCAGAGTTTCTCGAGTTCCCTGCATCCAACGCCTTCGGAGGCCCCCATGAGTTTCGAAATCGCACGTTCGGGCATCAACGCGGTCAACGCCAGCCTGGAGACCATCAGCAACAACATCGCCAACTCCGGCACCTACGGCTTCAAGTCCAGCCGCAGCAACTTCTCGTCCATGTACGCCGACACGACGCCGACCGGCGTCGAAGTGGGCTCGGTCTCGCAGAGCCTGCAGACCGGCGGCGGTCTGTTCAACACGGGCCGCGGCATGGACGCGATGATCCAGGGGCGCGGCTTCTTCGCGGTCAAGGGCGACGACGGCCAGACCGTGTTCACGCGCGTCGGCATGTTCGACGTGGACAAGGACGGTTACGTGATCGACAACCTGGGCCGCAAGGCGCAGGGCTACGCCGCGGTGCTGGACGCCCAGGGCCGGCCGGTGGAGGGCGCCGGCCTGGGGGCCTTCGGCGATCTGCGCGTCACCACCGGCACCATCCCCGCGCAGGCCAGCGACGTGCTGACCTACAACGGCAACCTCAGCGCCGACTGGACCGCGCCGGCCGTGGCGCCGTTCGACATGACGGACTCGCGCAGCTACAACAGCTCGATCACCTCCACGGTGTTCGACTCGCTGGGCAGCAAGCACACGGTGACGCAGTACTTCGTGAAGACCGGCGTGGGCGCGGTGAACGCGTACTACAGCTTCGACGGCGCGGCCCCGGCCGGCGTCGGCGCGACGATGACCTTCGACGCGCAGGGCCAGCTCACTGCGGTGCCCGCCGTCACGCTGAACGCCGCGCCCGCCAACGGCGCGGCGCCCATCGTCATGCGCATCGACTACACGAGCACCACGCAGTTCGCCGGCGACACGACCACGCGCACCAACGAGACCAACGGCTACGCCGCCGGCACGCTGACGGGCACCAGCCTGTCCGAGGACGGCTCGCTGATCGCCATCTACAGCAACGGCGAGAAGCCCAGGATCGGCACGATCGCGCTGGCGACCTTCGCCAACGAGAGCGCGCTCAAGCCCATCAGCGACACCAGCTGGATCTCGACGCAGGACAGCGGCGCGGCGCTGTACGGCCGCCCGGGCGCGGGCACCGCGTCCAAGCTCAGTGCCGGCGCGATCGAGCAGTCCAACGTCGACGTCACCGGCGAGCTCGTCAGCCTGATGAGCGCGCAGCGCAACTACCAGGCCAACACCAAGCTCATCTCGACCGAGAACGAGATGATGCAGGCGCTGATGCAGGCCGTGTGATCGCATGGACGCCCTGATCTACACCGTCATGAGCGGCGCCGAGCGCATCCAGCGCGCGCAGGCCGTGCATGCCAACAACCTGGCCAACATGGAGACGGCCGGTTTCCGCGCCAACCTGGAGCAGGCCAGCGCCGCGCAGGTGAAGGGCTACGGCTACGACGCGCGGCACCTGTCGCAGGCGCGGTCGGACGTGGTCAGCGCGCGCGCCGGCAGCCAGCGCGACACGGGCCGCGACCTCGACCTCGCCGTCGAGGGCGAGGGCCTGTTCGCGGTCGCGCAGGACG
>NZ_DASVNZ010000091.1:0-18742 GCF_036486225.1 Roseateles sp.
TGACCAAACGCGCGGCGGCCGTCTCCTACAACATGCAGGACGCGCGGGCGGAGCAGCGCATCGGCGAGCTCGACGTGGCCGACCTCCGCGGCCGCGACGAGCTGGGCATCCTCGCCGGCAGCCTGGCCGACGCGCTGACCCGGGTGAAGGACGGCCTGCGCCGCGAGCAGCTGCGGGCCGAGCGCGAGCGCGAGATGTGGCACGCGGTGGGGCACGAGATCATGTCGCCGCTGCAATCGCTGATGGTGCTGCACGGTGGAGCCGACGATCCCAGCCACCGCTACGTGCAGCGGATGCAGCAGGCCGTGAAGGTGTTGTACGGCAGCGCGCCGCCGAGCGAGGCACTGGCCTCGGCGGACCTGCACACCGAGGTCCTGGACCTGGCGGCCTTCTGCCGCGAGGTGGCGGAGAACGCGCACTACGCCGGCATCGCTCACGTGAACTTCGAGACCGCGCTGCCCGAGCCGCAGCCGGTGCATGCGGAGGCCTACGCGCTCGAGGACGCCGTCACGCACGTGCTGCGCAACGCCGACCGCTACCGGCCCGAGGGCACGCCCATTGCCGTCACCCTGGAGGCGGGCGAGCCCGGCTTCGTCCTGCTGCGGATCCGCAACCAGGGGCCGCAGATCGAGGTGGCGATGCTCGACCAGATCTTCGAGTACGGCGTGTCCGACACCGCCCCGCAGGTCAACGGGGAACGCCGCGGCCAGGGGCTCTTCGTGGCCAAGACCTACCTGGCGAAGATGGATGGCAGCATCCGGGCATTCAATGTGCCGGAAGGGGTAGTGTTCGAGATGAGCCTGCGCCGCGCCGCGGTCTGACCGGCGCCGTCCGATCCGTCCGTTGCGCTTCGCGCCCTTCAGCTTCGACCGATCCGATCAAGGAGGTTTCCATGCCGATGAATCCCCATTACGCGCTGACCGAACCGATCCGCGACGCCGTCGACACCTTGTCGAAGGAACATCCGCTGCTGGTCGAGTTCGGCGCCTCGTGGTGCCCCATCTGCGAGGCGGCGCAGCCGCTGCTGGCGCAGGCCTTCGACGGCCGGCACGCGATGGTCCAGCACATCAAGGTCGAGGACGGCAAGGGCCAGGCGCTGGGGCGCTCCTTCAAGGTGAAGCTGTGGCCGACGCTGATCTTCATGCGCGACGGGCAGGAGGTGGAGCGCCTGGTCAGGCCCACGGACGCCGCGGATATCCGGGCCGCGCTGGAGCGCATCGACAACACGTGACGGACAATCGGGGCCATGACTCAAGCCCATGTGCTGCTCCCCAAGGACGGAGCTCCTGATCTGCTGTTCATGCTGCTGCACGGCGCCGGCGCCGATGCCGAGCAGATGCGTCCGCTGGCCGAGGCCTTGCATCGCCAGTACCCGCGCGCCGCGCTGGTGCTGCTGCAGGGTTTCGAGCCCTTCGACGCGATCCCGGGCGGCGGCGCGGGCTTCCAGTGGTACTCCGAGCAGGGCGACGACACGCTCCGGGCGTTGCGCCTGAGCGCGGCGGTGCCGTCGCTGGTCGCGCTGGTGCGCGGCTGGGCGGAGAAGCTCGATCTGGAGTGGGGACGGGTGGCGCTGGGCGGGTTCTCGCAGGGTGCGATCCTGGCGCTGGAAGCGCTGCAGCAGGAAGAGCAGCTGGCTGGGCGCGTGCTCGCCTTCGGTGGGGCGTTTGCGTATTGGCCTCAGCATGCGCCGAAGGATGTCTCCATCCATCTGCTGCATGGCAAGGACGATGGGGAGCTGCCCTACCCCGCACTGCTCAACGCGGCGCGCGAGCTGATGGCGCTCGGCGCCGACATCACGGCGGATGTGCTCCCGCATGTCGGACATGAACTGCATCCGGCGCTCATCGAGCGCGCGATGGAGCAGCTGCGGACCTTCATTCCCGCGCGGCTCTGGCGCGAGGCAGTGCTGGCTGCGGCAGAGCAGGACAAGAACGAGCCTCGGCACTGACACGACCCTCACCCCGGCCCTCTCCCGCAAGCGGGAGAGGGAGCCATGTGTTTGGGCTCAATCGAGGGTGACTTCGGTTCTCACCGTGCCCGCCCGGTCCGCCCACGCCACCAGGCTCAGCCGTGTGCCTTGCGGCGCTCTCACCACCCATTCGCCGTAGGCACGATCGCCGGTGATGTCGCGTTCGGGCAGGAAGGCGAGCTGCGTCTGCTTCGGCGCATGCCCTTCCAGCTGCGGCCCTTCCATGCGCGGTTTGCCACTCACCAGCCCGACCTCGGGATCCACCGGCAGGAAGATCTCGAACATCACGCCGCGCGTCTGCTTGCGCGCCAGCGCCTGCTTGGTGACGTAGGCCGGCAGCCAGCCGCTGTTGCCCACCGCCATCCTCACACGCCAGGTATCCGGCCCCAGCGCCCGCACCTCCGTGCGCAGCAGCTCCAGCTTCGGCAGGCTCAGCGCGATCTGGTTCATCCACGCCGGGAAACGCGCGGCCTCGCGCTCACGCAGGTGCGGCGGCGGGTTGCGCCAGAAGTTCATCTTGTCCCAGCCGCCGATCTCCACCGGCCCCAGCTGCGGATGCATGAACGAGGTCCACTCGACATGCGCCTTGCCGCCGCAGTGCTCGTCGCTCCACTTCAGCAGCTTGAGGTCGTCCTCCACCGGATGGTCTCGGAACCAGTCGATCCACTTGTAGCCGGTGATCCCCGCCTCCTTGTTGGGCGACCACAGCTCCACCACCCAGAACAGCGCACCGAGGTGCTCGTACACCCAGTCCTGCGTCCCGGTGATCACTTCCTTGGGGTGGTACTTGAACTCATGCCAGATGCTCACCGCCGGATACCCGGTGTGCTGCTCGCCGAGCTTGGAGAAGCGCTGGAAGGCCCAGAGGTCCTCGGGCGGCATCTCGTCGTCGCTGCGTGTGCCGCAGGGCCGCAGGATCACGCCGCTGTGCGTGTGGAAGCTGATCGCCGCGCCGATGTTGGGATGGCCGACCATGAAGTCGACCATCGCGCGCACCTCGGGCTCGCTGGTCGGGTACGGACCGGCGCCGACCTGCTCGAACTCCTGCCGCCAGCCGGCGGGGAAGTTGCGGTTCAGGTCCAGGCCCTCGCTGTCGCGGTTGACCTTGATGCTGAAGCCGTCGTGGTTGATGACCAGGCCCTCGGGCATCAGGCGGAAATACTCGCCGCCGAACTCGCCGGGTTGGCGCGGCACCATCAACCGCGGATCGTCGGGATGCTTCTTGTAGCCGCCGTGCGGATCGGCGACGCGCATCGTCAGGATGCGGCCGTCGCCGTCGATGTCCTCGACGCTGAGGCCTTCGACCGGCTCCTCGTCGAACGGGTACGGCCGCGTCGACGAGCGGATGTGGCGCGGCCGGTCGGCCAGCGCGAGCTCGGCGCCGTCCGGGTTCAGGCGCGGCACCATGTAGATCGTGCGCGTGTCCAGCAGGTGCGTGACCTGCGGGTCGGTGCCGTACTTGCCGAGCAGATCGTGCAGGTAGTACAGGCAGGTCGTGCAGGCGGTGAGCTCGGCGGCGTGGATGTTGCCGTCGACCCAGAAGGCGGGCTTCTCGACGTCGCTGCCGGTCGCGGTGTTGGTCAGGATGAGGACCCAGATCTCGCGGCCCTCGAAGCTCTTGCCGATGGACCGCACCGACAGCAGGTTGGGACAGGCCTCCGCGTAGCTGAACAGCAGTTGCGTCAGCGCCTCGTAGCGCGGGAACTCGTCGAAGCGCGGGGTGGGCAGCATCCGCATCGGTGGATTCGATGGATCCGGCGCGGGCGCGGCGGCGGGCGGGAGAGCGGTCATGGGCGTCCCAGGGGCGGTGTCGGTGCGGCCGATTTTGCATGCCCAGGCCACGGCGACCGAGAGGGCTCTCCACCTCGGGACAGCGCGTTTTCCCTGAGACGGGTTAAATTGCTGACCTTGCACGTGCGCGCCGTCGCTTCGACGGGCGCGCATCGCACGACATGGACGGACGACCGTAAGAACGACACGACCCGGCGGTCCGCGACGACGCCGAGGCGAAGCTGGAGAGATGGCTGTGAATCACTGCGAGAAGATCCCCTTGGGGACGCAAGGGGCGACCGAGTGGGAAGTGGTGCACCTGCCGTCCACGCTGGGCGACTTCCAGGCGCGGGCCTTCCGCAGCCCGGCGACGGGCTCGGAGCACCTGGTGCTGTCGGTCGGGCCGCTGCAGGAGCGCGGCGGCCTGCTGCGCGTGCACAGCGAATGCCTGACGGGCGACGTCTTCCAGTCGCTGCGCTGCGACTGCGGTCCGCAGCTGCAGGGCGCGCTGGACCTGCTGAAGGACGAGGGCGGCATCGTCATCTACATGCGCGGTCATGAGGGCCGCGGCATCGGCCTGGTCGAGAAGCTGCGCGCCTACGCGCTGCAGGAAGCCGGCGTGGACACTATCGACGCCAACCTGCGCCTGGGCCATGCCGAGGACGAGCGCGACTACGCCGACGCCATCGACATCCTGTGCCTGCTGGGCGTGAAGAGCGTCCGGCTGATCACCAACAACCCGCAGAAGCGCGACGCGCTGGTCGAAGGCGGCGTCGAGGTCGAGGCGCTGGTGCCGCTGCGCATCGCGGCGAACCCGCACAACGAGCGCTACCTCGAGACCAAGCGCAAACGGATGGGGCACTACCTGGAGTGATCCGGGAGTGACGCGGCCGCGGCGATCGTTCCGGACCTGGAGGCGATCCGTGAAGGATCGATGCCGGGCGGGACGCTCAGCGCCGCGCGCGAACGCTGGCAGACCTTCGCCACGCTGTACCGGCGTCACATCGACGCCGAGGATCACGACGCCTATCCGTCGGCGAGCGCGGCAACACCTGACACCGTGCTGCGTGTGATGGGCGAGGAAATGGCGGGCCGGCGACGCGCCTGAACCATCGCCCACTCATCGCCGCGATGCTGACTCCTCAAACAAGTGAGAGCACCGCGAAAGACGATGAGACTGAGTCATCGCCAATGAGCGCGCCGCGATTCACCATCTGCTGCTTTCCACTTCGATCGGGGAGCCGCGATGACGGTGAAGCAGCAACGGCGAGGCGAGCAGATTCGTATCGCCCGGGAACGATTCCATCTGACCCAGGAGCAATTGGGCGAGTTCGTCGATCTGCCAGCAAAAGACATCGATGCCATCGAGCGCGGAGAGCGTAGCCCGCGTTGCAACGAGCTTGAGCGAATTGCCTATGCCGTGGGCCGGAAAGTCTGGGAGTTCGTCGACGCAGATTTCGTCGACAACGGGGAGCTGGCCGCACTGTTTCGAGCGACCCCGCAACCCATGGCCCGCACGCAGTTGACGAAGGCGCTGCAGGAGGGAATTTCCTATGCGCTGCAGTTTGCGACGCTTGAGAAGCGGCTGGGGAATGTCCGGGCATCTGCGCTCCGTCCCGCGCTTGAATTTCCGGCGCCGCGCGACTGCGCCGAGGCTGTTTGCCAAGGAGACCTCGCCGCGATCGAAGAGCGCAGGCGCCTGGACCTCGGCGACAGGGACCTCCATCGCATGCAGCATCTCTTTGAGATGAACGGCGTGGGTAGTGTGGCCGTCTCGTTGCCCGACAACGTCTCCGGATTGACGCTGTTTGATCCCCGTTTCGGCGCCTTCGTCCTCTTCAACGCAGCACAGTCGCGAGCCCGGCGACGCTTCTCTCTGGCGCACGAGTATGGCCACGTACTGATGGATCGCCATGGCCTGGCGTCTCTCAGCAAGATCGGTCCGCCGGAGAACCTGGTCGAGCTTCGCGCCAATGCCTTCGCGGCATCGTTCCTCATGCCCGAAGGCGGTGTACTGCACGCGATCGAGAGGCCCGTCGGGAAACCGATCGGACTGCTGGAAGTCGCAGCGGTCGCACAGGCATTCGGCGTCAGTCGCCGATCGGCTCTTCGCCGGATCAGGCACCTCCAGCTCATTTCAGCAGACGAATTCGAATGTCTCGCGGCCAAGGAAGCAAACAGTGAGGGCGAGCCTTACTCGACGCTATTGGGACTCTTCAACCCACCAGATCTCGACAGCCGGCGTGACAGCCGGGGACGAATGTTGAGCCTGGCCTTCGAAGTCTTCCGCCAGGAGCGGATCTCTCGTGGCAAGTTGACCGAGATCGGCAAAGAGTTCGGCTTCGGGAGCGACACCGTCGCGCGGCTCGTCGAGGTCTTCAGCATGGAGTGATCGGGATGATCACGACAAATCGTTTGAATATCACCACGCGCGTGGCGACAGATGCCAACGTTCTCATCAACTTCATTCACCTTCACCAGTTGGAATTGCTGGACCGCCTGGAGACTCACGGATTCATCGTTCCTCAGCGCGTGATCGAGGAAGTCACCTGGGACGTCCAGGCCGAAGCACTGTCGGTCGCCTTTCAGAAAGGACATCTTCATCCCTGCGATCTCGACGATGACGAAACCGAGGATCTGTACAACGGCCTGTGCGCGCTCGTCGAACCTGGTGAAGCCGCATGCATTGCGATCGCCTATGTACGGGGACACGCCATTGCGACCGATGAGAAGGGCGATGCCGAACGCATCGCCACCGAGCTTGTGGGCAAGGCGCGTCTTTTGCGCACTGAAAGCATTCTGAGTCGATGTATTCATGCGGGACTGATCACAGTCGCGGAGGCCGACGCCTTCAAGGCGACGCTCGCAACGAAGCGCTACGCGATGAAGTTCGCATCTTTCGCGGATCTGGAAGCCGCGTGACGCCGGACCGGGCGAGCGCACCCGTGCCGACGCCCTCGCTCCGTTTGTGACCAAGTCGTAACGTCCCCCCTCCTCGCAACCTTTCTCCCGCGCGCCGGTACCTACGCAGAACCCCTGCGTGAATTTCCGCCGCGCCCATGCCGCCTTTCATTCCCGTCCCGATCCCCTGGGACGTCGTACTCCGGCAGCTCCTGCTCGCACCCTGCTTCGAAGAGATCCTCTTCCGGCTCGGTCTCCAGGAGCGGCTGTCGACCGCGCGCGCCGCCGCCGCGCGGCGCCATGCCGTCGCGCTCACCGCGCTCGCCTTCGCCGCGGCACACGCGATCGTGCTCGCCGTCGTCACGCCCGCGCCGCCACTCTCCGCGCTGCTGCTCGCGCTCGCCACCGCCGGGCCGGCGTGGTGGATCGGCCTCAGCTACCGACGACATCGCTCCCTGCCCCGCTGCATCGCCTGGCACGCGGGCTTCAACGCGTGCTGGCTGCTCGCCGCGCCCGCGCTGCTGCCGCTGCTCGCGCCGGGCCCGGCGCTCCCCTTCGCGTCTCCCTTCGCGTCCCTCTTTGCGTCCCCCTTCCTCTCGACGGTCTCCGTCGCCGTCCCCCTCTCTTCATCCTGACGAGGCTCCCGCCATGACCCTTCCCTTGCGCAGCGCCCTTCCCGGCGCGTTCGTCGCGACCCTTGCGATCACGGCCGCGGTCCTCGCGGGTCCCGCCTTCGCCGCCGACCCCGTCGCCGGCCAGGCCCGCTTCTCGCAGGTCTGCGCCGCCTGTCACACGGTGGCTTCCACCGCCGTCGTCGACCGCGGCCGCAACAACCCCGCGATGATCCAGAACGCGATCGACACCATCCCGCAGATGGCCGGCGTCGGCGGCGCGGTCTCGGCCACCGACATCGCCAACATCGCTGCCTACCTCGGCAACTCGCCCTCGTCGATCAGCTTCGCGCAGACCGCCGTCGGACAGTCGAGCGCGGTTTCCACCATCACCATCAGCGCCAGCCGCAGCGCCGCCCTCGGCAGCCTCTCCGCCGTCGCCAGCGGCGACTTCGCCGTGCAGGGCGGCACCTGCGGCGTCACCGTGCCCGCGGGCACCAGCTGCACCGTTGGCGTCGTCTTCCGCCCCACCGCCGCCGGCACGCGCAGCGGTGCGCTGACGATCACCCACAACGGTATCGCCACGCCCATCCCGATCACGCTCAGCGGCACCGCCAACGTCACGCTGACGGCGGTGCTCTCCGCCGACGCCACCACCCTGGCCTTCGGCAACCAGCCGCTGGCCAGCGCCTCCGCCGCGCGCACCGTCACGCTGAGCAACACCGGCACCGCGCCGCTGAACTTCAGCAGCATCGGTGTCACCGGCGCCAACGCCGCCGACTTCACCCGCGGCGGCAGCTGCGCCGCCGGCGCATCGCTGGCCGTCGGCGCCACCTGCACCGTCACCGCCACCTTCGCGCCCGCCGCGACCGGCGCACGCACCGCCACGCTGGCCGTCGCCGCGATCGCGCCCACGGCCAACAACGCCACCGCCAACGTCGACATCGCCCTGAGCGGCACCGGCCAGGCGCAGCCCACGCCGGTGTCCTCGCTGTCGACGACGCAACTCAGCTTCGGCGCGCTGACGGTCGGACGGACCAGCACCGCGCAGGCCGTCACCGTCTCCAACACGGGCAATGCCGCGCTCACCTTCAGCGCCATCGCGGCCACCGGGCCGTTCACGACCACCGACACCTGCAGCGGCGGCGTGCCCGCCGGCGGCAGCTGCGCCGTCAACGTCAGCTTCGCACCCGCCGGCGCCGGCGCCGCGACCGGCACGCTGACCCTCACCAGCAACGCCGCCGCCTCGCCGCAGGCGGTCGCCCTCAGCGGCAGCGGCGTCCTCGCCAACACGCCCATCCTTGTCTGGACGGCCGCGACGAGCGCCGATTTCGGCACTGTCACGGTGGGCGCCGAAGGCAGCCTCAAGCACTTCACGCTGAGCAACACCGGCGACGTCGCCGCGACGCTGGGCAGCTTCGCCTTCGCCGGCGACGCCGCCGCCGACTACCGCGTCGACACGAGTTCCACCTGCACCGCCGGTGCCGCCCTGGCCGTCGGCGCCAACTGCGACCTCGCGATCGGCTTCAGCCCGCGCGGTGTCGGCACACGCGCCGCCACGGCCGCGGTCGTCGCGGACAACGCCTCGCTGCCCGCGCCGCTGACCTTGACCGGTGTCGGCGCGGCCCCGCCGCAGCCTGCGCTGCAGCTGTCCGCGACCTCGTTCGACTTCGGCCCCGCTGACACGAACGGCCGTCCGCTGACGCTGACCAACAGCGGCGCCGGCGTGCTGCACATCAGCGCGCTGAGCATCGACAGCGCCCGCTTCGCCATCGACACGGCGGGCACCAACGCCTGCGGCGCGGCGCCCTTCACCGTGCAGCCCGGCGCGAACTGCCAGGTCACGCTGCGCTGGCTGGGTGCGGGTGCGGCCGCCTCGGCGCCTGCCGGCACGGACACCGGCACGCTCACGCTGCAAGGTGACATGACGCCGGCCACGGCGACGGTGGCGATGCGCGGCTCGCCGGGCAGCACCGAAGCGTCGAACAGCGGCGGCGGTGGTTGCACGATCGGTGCCGGCACGGGCGCGGCCGATCCTTTGCTGCTGGTGATGGCGGGGCTTTCCGCGCTGATCCTGTGGCGCCGTCGCGGCGCCCGTGCGACGCCCCTCGCGTTGGCCGCGGCAGGCCTGGCGACCACGCTGTCGTTCACGCCGATGGATGCGTCCGCCGCCGAGGTCGGCCAGCCCCTTCCGGTAGCGAGCGTCCCGAGCGCCGACGGTGCACCGCTCACGCTGCACGACGGCAAGGCCAAGGTGACCTACGTCGACTTCTGGGCCTCGTGGTGCGGCCCGTGCCGCCAGTCCTTCCCGTGGATGAACCGCATGCAGGCGAAGTACGGCGCGCAGGGCCTGCGCATCGTCGCGGTGAATCTGGACGCGAGCCGCGCCGACGCATTGGCCTTCCTCAAGGAAGTGCCGGCCAGCGTCTCGCTGGGCTTCGATCCGAAGGGCGATTCGGCCCGTCGCGTCGGCGTGCGGGCGATGCCGAGTTCGGTGCTGCTCGGTCCGGACGGTCGCGTGCTGATGCAGCACAGCGGCTTCCGTGAAGAAGACGAAGCCGACCTCGAAGCGCGCATCGCCGCTGCGCTGAAGAAGTCTTGAAGGAGATCCCGATGAAAGCAGTGTCCCTCCCGCGCCGCCGTGCGCGCGGCGCGATGGCCGCCGTGGGCGCGCTGATCGCGCTCGCCAGCACCGGATGCGCCATGCAGCCGCCCCAGCCCTGGGAGAAGGGCGCCCTCGCCCGCCCCGAGATGACGATGGGCGGCGACGTCCTCGGCGACCGCTTCGCGCAGCACATCTACACAAGCAAGGAAAACGCGTCCGGCGGCAACGGCGTGGGAGGAGGTGGTTGTGGCTGTAACTGAGAACGACCGGACCCCCGACATGCCCGCAGACACCGGCGCGAGCTCCGGCGGCGGCCGGAGCACCTGGGGCGGCGTGCTTGCCGCCGCCATGCTGCTGCCCGGCCTGCAGTCCCCCGCCCTGGCCGAGACCCCGCCCGAGCAGGCCGAGATGTCGGTCAAGCTGCTGCACTACCGCGACCGCCAGCCGGGCTTCGACCGGATCAAGGTCACCGCGCCGTCGGTCTACCTGATGGTGCCGGTGGCCGGCCGCTGGTCGGTCGAAGGCTCGCTGGTGAACGACAGCGTCTCCGGCGCCTCGCCGCGATATCACAGCGCGGTTTCCGGCGCCTCGCGGCTCGACGAGACCCGCAAGGCCGGCGACATCCAGGTCACCCGCTACAACGACCGCGACGCCTGGTCGCTGGGCGCCGCGTACTCGACCGAACACGACTACCGCTCCCGCACCGTCTCCGCCGGCTATCGCCGCTCCAGCGAGGACAACAACACCACCTGGAACATCGGCGCCGCCTTCAGCGACGACTGGATCGGCTCCTCCGACGATCCGACGCTCAGCCGCGGACGCAACACGACGCAGCTGACCGTCGGCGTGACGCAGGCCTGGACCGCGGTGGATCTGGTGCAGCTCAGCCTCGGCGCGAACTGGGGCCACGGCATGTACTCGGACCCGTACAAGTTCCCCGACCGACGACCCGACCAGCGCGAGCAGTACACGTTGATGACGCGCTGGAACCACCACTTCAGCGATTGGAAATCGACGCTGCGCAGCAGCTGGCGCTACTACGCCGACAGCTTCGGCGTGCGCGCCAATACCTTGGAGACGGCCTGGGTGCAGCCGCTGTCCGGCGGCTGGACCGTGACCCCGTCGCTGCGCTACACGACGCAGCGCGCGGCGAAGTTCTATTACGACCCGGTCTACGACGCCTCGCTGGGCGCGCCGCTGCCGCCCGGCTACACGGCGACCTCGCCGCAATACCTGTCCCCGGACCAGCGCTTGTCGGCCTTCGGCGCGATCACCGTCGGGATGAAGGTCGCCTATGAGATCGCCCCCCGCTGGACCGCCGACCTGAGCCTCGAGCACTACGAACAGCGCGCCGCCTGGCGCCTGGGCGGCAGCGGCTCGCCGGGCCTGGCGCGATTCCAGGCCGACTGGCTGCAGGTCGGCCTCTCGCACCGGTTCTGACCGGCCTCGACAAGCCGGCAGCGACCACGCCACAACGCCGACCCGCAACGACCGACGGAAACGACGAGCGCGCCATGTGGAACGTCCATCGCCATGCCTTCACCGCGATGGCGTCGCCCAACGAGATCGTGCTCGGCGGCGTGGCGCGGGACGAGGCCGCCGACGCCTGTGACGCTGCAGAGGCCGAGGTGCGGCGCATCGAGTCCAAGTACTCGCGCTACCGCGACGACAGCATGATCTCGGCGATCAACGCCCGCGCCGGCCGCAACGCTGTCGCCGTCGACGGCGAGACCGCGCAGCTGCTGAACTTCGCCGCCGAGCTGCATCGGCAGAGCGAGGGCCTCTTCGACATCACCAGCGGCTGCCTGCGGCGCGTGTGGGACTTCAAGGCCGGCCGCGAACCGACGCCTGATGCGCTGGCGTTCCAGCGTCAGTACGTCGGCTGGCAGCGCGTGCAATGGGACGGCCGCGCGATCGCCCTGCCGCAAGCCGGCATGGAGATCGACTTCGGCGGCATCGGCAAGGAGTACGCCGCCGACCGCGCGGTGGCCGCACTGCGCGGCCTCGGGATACGCCACGGCTTCGTCAACCTCGGCGGCGACATCCGCGTCATCGGCCCGCGCCCCGACGGTCAGCCCTGGGTCTTCGCGATCCGCCATCCGCGCCGCGAGGACGAGGTCAGCGCCCGCATCCCGCTGCGCTACGGCGCGCTCGCCACCAGCGGCGACTACGAACGCTTCTTCATCACCCCCGACGGCCGGTGCTGCTGCCACATCCTCGATCCGCGCACCGGCCAGCCCGTCAGTCACTGGCAGGCCGTCAGCGTCGTGGCGCCGCTGTGCGTCGCGGCCGGCGCGCTGGCCACGATGGCCATGCTGATCGGCGCCGACGCGCCGTCGCGGCTGAGCACGCCGGGCGTGGGCTTCCTGCTCGTCGACACCGGCGGCCAGGTCCACACGCACGATCCCGAACAATTGATCCAACCTCCGACCTCGCCATGAGACTGCTCACCCACCTCCTCGCCGGTGCGGCGGCCGCGTTCGCGCTGGCCGTCACCGCCCCGGGCCCCGCCCTTGCGGCGATCGATCAACCCGCGTTCCTCGAGCCGACCCAGGCCTTCCCGGGACGCGCGCGCATCGAGGCCCCGTCGGACGGCGCGGCCGCCGCCAGCACCGGCGCTGCGACCACCCCCACGGTCATCGTCGAGTTCGACATCGCCGCCGGCTACCACCTGTACCGCGAGCGCTTCGCCATCGAGGCCGACGGCGCGACGCTGCCCGCGCCGGGCCTGCCGGCCGGCAAGTCGGTCTTCGATCCCAACTTCAACAAGACGATGACGCTGTGGGCCGACACCGTCCGCGTCGCGCAGCCCTTGCCGAAGGGCGCCATTCCGCAGACGTTGACGGTGCGTTATCAGGGCTGCGCGGACCGCGGCCTCTGCTATCCGCCGCAGCAGGCGCTGGTGCATCTGGCGCGCGGCGGCGACGGCCTGCTGAAGGCGACGTGGGAAGCGCAGCCGGACGCCCTGTCGGCGCCCATCGAGAACGCAGCGCCGACGGGGTCCGGATCGACAGGCGCTTCGACTCCAGCGGGAACAGTGGTGACGGCAACGGCGACATCGCCAGCGTCGACCGCAGCCGCCTCCGACCAGGCTCCCGTCGACAGCAGCGCCGCTGCCCTCCAATCGGGCAGCCTGTTGCGCGTCGTCGGCATGTTCCTGCTCGGCGGGCTGCTGCTCTCCTTCACGCCGTGCGTGCTGCCGATGCTGCCCATCCTGTCGTCGATCATCGTCGGCCAGGGCGCGCCGGTCTCGCGGGTACGCGGCTTCTCGCTGGCCGTGGCGTACTCGCTGGGCATGGCGATGGTCTACACCAGCGCCGGCATCGTCGCGGGCCTGCTCGGTTCCGGCTTCGCCGCCGCGCTGCAGAACCCGTGGGTGCTGGGCAGCTTCGCGCTGCTGCTGTCAGTGCTGGCGCTGTCGATGTTCGGGGTCTGGGAATTCCAGATGCCGGGCTTCATCCAGGACCGCGTCAACAACGCCTCCAACCGGATCAAGGGCGGCAAGCATGTCGGCGTGTTCCTGATGGGCGGCCTGTCGGCGCTGCTGGTGGGACCCTGCGTCGCGGCGCCGCTGGCCGGCGCGCTCGTCTACATCAGCCAGACGCGCGACGTGGTGCTGGGCGGCTCGGCGCTGTTCGCGCTGGCCTGCGGCATGAGCGTGCCGCTGCTGCTGCTCGGCCTGTCCGCCGGCACGCTGCTGCCGCGCGCCGGCCGCTGGATGGAACACGTGAAGACCTTCTTCGGCCTGCTGCTGATCGCGGTGGCGTTGTGGCTGGTTTCGCCGGTGCTGCCGACCGGCGCGCTGATGTTCCTGATCGGCGCCGTGGCGCTGATCGCGGCGATCTGCCTGGGCGCCTTCGAATCCGGCCGGCCGCGCGCCCTCAAGGCCGGCGGCGCGCTGGTGGCGCTGTGGGCCGCCGCGATGATCGGCGGCGCGCTGTCCGGCGGCGACAGCGTGCTGATGCCGCTGCGCCATCTGGCGCGGAGCTCGGTGGGCGCGCTGCCGATCGCCAGCGCCGAGGCCGCGTCGCGTCCCGGCCAGGCACCGGCCTTCGAGCGCATCACGACGGTGGCGCAGTTGGACGCGGCACTCGCCGCCTCGGACCGGCCGGTGATGCTGGACTTCTACGCCGACTGGTGCGTCGCCTGCAAGGAGATGGAGCACCTCACCTTCTCCGACCCCGCGATCGCCACGCGGCTGCGCAACGCGCGCCTGCTGCAGGCCGACGTGACCGCCAACAGCGCCGAGGCGAAGGCCCTGCTCAAGCGCTTCCAGCTGTTCGGCCCGCCGGGGATCCTGTTCTTCGACGCGCAGGGCAAGGAGCTCGCCGCCGCCCGCACGATCGGCTTCCTGCCGGCCGATGAATTCGCCCAGCGCCTGGACCGCGCCAAGCTGTGACACGCCAATCAGGACCGACATGAGCCTCCCCCAACGACACACCGCCCTGCTGATCCTCGGCTCGGGCCCCGCCGGCTACACCGCCGCCCTCTACGCGGCACGCGCCAACCTCAAGCCGCTGCTGGTCACCGGCATCGCGCAAGGAGGTCAGTTGATGACCACCACCGAGGTCGACAACTGGCCCGCCGACGTGATGGGCGTGCAGGGTCCGGAACTGATGAAGCGTTTCCAGGAGCATGCCGAGCGCTTCCAGACCGAGATCGTCTTCGACCACATCAACAGCGTCGACTTCTCCCGGCGTCCGTTCACGCTGACCGGCGACAACGCGGTCTACACGGCGGACGCGGTGATCCTCGCCACCGGCGCTTCGGCGCAGTACCTGGGACTGGCGTCGGAAGAAGCGTTCATGGGCCGCGGGGTCAGCGCCTGCGCGACCTGCGATGGCTTCTTCTATCGCGGGCAGGAGGTCTGTGTCGTCGGCGGCGGCAACACCGCCGTCGAGGAGGCGCTGTACCTGTCCAACATCGCCAGCAAGGTGCATCTGATCCACCGCCGCGACAAGTTCCGCGCCGAGCCGATCCTGGTCGACAAGCTGATGGCCAAGGTCGAGGCCGGCAAGATCGCGCTGCACGTGTTCCATACCTTGGAAGAGGTCCTGGGCGACGCGGGCGGCGTGACCGGCGTGCGCATCAAGCGCACGCTGGACGGCGCGAGCACCGAGGTCAAGCTGCAAGGCTGCTTCATCGCGATCGGCCACAAGCCCAACACGGAGATCTTCCGCGGACAGATCGAGCTGCGCGACGGCTACGTGCTGACGCGCAGCGGCTCGGACGGCTTCTTCACGATGACCAGCGTGCCGGGGGTGTTCGCCGCGGGCGACGTGCAGGATCACGTGTATCGGCAGGCGATCACGAGCGCGGGCACCGGGTGCATGGCGGCGCTGGATGCGCAGCGCTTCCTGGAGCAGCAGTCGGGCTGACTGCGTGAGGCCGCTGGCCCTCACCCCCACCCTCTCCCGCAAGCGGGAGAGGGGGCCACCCCAGTGATCCTGCTCCGACCGGCTCGGTGCATTCTCACTCCCTCTCCCGCTTGCGGGAGAGGGTGGGGGTGAGGGCCAGCAGACTCGGCAGTCAGAGGATGTCAGCGACCGACGCCTCAGAACGACCAAGCCACGCCGGCGACCCAGCGCTGCAGCGACGGGTCGCCGCGTTGCGGCAGCGAGCTGTAGAGCCGCGACACGCTGAAGCGCCAGTCCCCGACGGCGTAGGACAGGCCCGCGTTGGCGAAACGGTAGGACCCGGTGTCGTGCCCCCAGTTGGCGACCATGCCCCAGCCCACATCGGCGGCCAGCGCGCCGACGAGGCGCCGGTGCCAGGTCAGCTCCGCGATGGTCGCGCCGCGATGGCCGAGGTAGCCCCAGGACGCGTACGCCGCCAGGTCCGGCGACACCGACACCGTCGCGCCCCACTGCCCCCACGCGGCCGTGTCCCACAGTCCGCCGAGCGACACCTCGCTGTAGCGCAGCCGGTCCGCGTTCCCGCCGCCGGCATAGGCGTAATGGGCGCCGGACAGCGTCACGACGCGGTGGTCGTCGATCTGCCACCAGCGGGTCGCGGAGAGGATGGCCTCCGCGTCCGCCCCGTTGCGCGTGTGCATCGTGCCAAGGCCGAGACCCAGGCTCCAGTTGCGGTCGTCGCGGTAGTACAGGTCCGCGGTGGCGCCCGGCCGGTCGCCGCTGAGGCTGATGCCGCGGGAGACGCGTTCCGTCACGACCGACACCGTGCCGCCCCAGTTCTGGGCGGAGGCCGCCCCCGACGCGACAAGGCCCATCGCCAGCAGGGCGAGGGCACGGGCGACATTTTTTGGGGGCACGGCAACCATCGGCGGCGATTCTGGCACCCATGAGGGACACTTCTGCAGAAATCAGTCGCCCATGTTTCAACCTGTTCCGAATGAAGCGGACACGGCCGCCGAGTCGCGTCTGCGTGCCTGGTTGCAGGCCGCCGCGGCCGGCGACCGGTCGGCTTTCGAGCAGCTGTACCGGCACTGCCAGCCGCGGCTGTCGCGCTTCGTGCTGCGCAGTTGCGGCCGACCCGACCTGGCCGAGGAGGTCGTCAACGACACCTTGTGGATCGTGTGGCGGACCGCAGGCAACTTCCGCGGCGAGTCGCGGGTCTCGACCTGGATCCACGGCATCGCCTACCGCTGCATGCTCAAGGCGCTGCGCGACGGCGTGACGGCGCAGGAGATCAACGCGTCCTCGGTGAGCGAGGCCGAGCTGGCACGGGCCGAGCCCGCGTTCAGCGACGCCGTCGACCGCGAATTGCGCGACTGGGTGACGCGCGGTCTGGCCGCGCTGCCGGTGGAGCAGCGGGTCACGCTGGAGCTGGCGTACTACCTGGGCGAGACCTGCGAGGACATCGCCCGCATCATGAATTGCGCCACCGGCACCGTGAAGGCCCGCATGTTCCATGCGCGCGTGCGGCTGCGCAACGTGCTGCCCGAGCTGGGCGGCGAGACTCCCCCGGCCAGCGGCACCGAAGGACCGATCCGATGACTTCCCACGACGCCCCCTCCGGGTCCTCCGGCTCCTCCGGACTTTCCGGTCTGTCCGGACATTCCGCCGGCGATCCGGCCATGGACCAACCGAACGAACACCGCCTGGTGTGGGACGCCATCGCCTGGGTCGTGGCCGGCACCGCGACGCCGGAACAGCGCCGCCTGGTGCAGGCCCACCTGCCGCACTGCGCGCATTGCCGCGATGAGCTCGAACTCCAGCGCAACATCCACCGCGGCATGCAGGACGCCCCACGTCCGGCGGGCGCGACAGGCGCGGCGGGCGCTCAAGGCCTGGCAGGCATGACGGGCAGCGACGCCGACGAGGCCGCGATCCAGTCCGGCCTGGATCGCCTCTGGGCGCGCGATCGCGACGCGGGGCCGGTCACGCCGGTGGAAGGCCCGCGTGGCGCCTCGGCCAACGACGGCGGATCGCGCACGACGCGCTGGCTGACGGCCGCGGTGGCGGTGCAGGCGGTGGCGATGTGCGTGCTCGGATTGCGCCTCTGGAGCGACGGTCACCCGCCCGCCGACTACGTGACCTTGAGCCAGCCGGCCGCGCTGCCCGCCGGCGCGGTCGTGCGGCTGGTGCCGGAAGAGCGCGTGGACATGGGCCGTCTGCGCCAGGTCTTGACGCACCACGGCTTGCGGATCGTCGGTGCCGACGAGGACGCGAGCAGCCTGCTGCTGGCGCCGCTTCAACCGGCGCCGGTGACGGCCGTGCCGGCGATGGTGGAGCGGCTGCGCGCGGAACCCGGCGTGCTGCTCGTGGAGCCGGTCGGCGCCGCGGCGCCGGGGCGCTGAGCGATGCCCTCCTCCCTCGTGCGCGGCTTCGGTGTCATCGCCTCTGCGTTGATCGCGATGACGGCGGTGTTCGCGTCGGGCATGTCCGTGCGAGCCGAAACCCTCGCTGCCGAAACCGTCGCTGCCGATGCGCTCGCCGCGACGACGCCGTCGACGGCTTCGATGGCGACGTCGCAGGACCGCCTCATCATCCTGGCCGTCGAAGATCGCGGTGAACCGTTGCCCGGCGCGGGCGGGTCCGCGCGCGGCGACTATCGTCGAATGGCGGGCTACGCGGGCAGCTCGAAGGCCCTGGCGATGTCCGAGGCGCTGGCGCGCGATTACGGCCTGCGCGAGCAGGCCGCATGGACCATCGCGCCGCTGAACCTGCGCTGCATGCTCTACGCGCTCGGCGCCGGGGACGACGTCGACGCGGTGCTGGCGCGCCTGCGCCAGGACGCTCGAGTGAAACTGGCGCAGCCGCTCAACGAATTCGAGACGCTGAGCGGTCCCGCCCAGGAAGCGCAGACGCCGTCGCCGCCAGCACCCTCTCCGTCAACCGCTCCGTCAACCGCTCCGCCGACCGCGCCATCAACGGGCGCGTCCGCGCCCACCTCGCCAACCGCGCTCTACAACGATCCCTACTTCGGCCTGCAGAAGGGCTTCCAGCAGATGTCGACGGCGGCGCTGCAGCAGGTCAGCGTCGGCGCACGCGTCAAGGTCGCGATCATCGACACGGGCGTGGACGCGCGGCATCCCGACCTTCTCGGACAGGTGTCGACGCAGCGGGACTACGTCGCCGCCGGCGGGGCGCAGGTCGACGCGGTGCCGGAGCGCCACGGCACGGAGGTGATGGGCCTGATCGCGGCGAAGGTGAACAACCGCCAGGGCATCGTCGGCATCGCACCGGGCGCGGTGATGACAAGCTACCGCGCCTGCTGGACGGACGCTGCGCGCGCGGGCGCCGAGACGGGACCGGCGCCGGCGCGCTGCAACTCCTTCACCCTGGCGCAGGCGCTGGGCGCGGCGATCGCCGACGGCGCGGACGTGATCAACCTCAGCCTGGGCGGTCCGAGCGACCCGCTGCTGCTGAAGCTCGCGCAGCACGCCCAGTCGCGCGGCGCGGTGCTGGTGGCGGCGGCGCCGCC
>NZ_DASVNZ010000116.1:0-5593 GCF_036486225.1 Roseateles sp.
CGCCGGAGACGGGGCCGGTGTGGGCGCCGGTGCGGGACTGGGCGCCGGGCTGGGCGTGGGGGCGGGCGAAGGAGCGGGCGAGGGCGCCGGGCCGCTCGCCGGACCGACCAGGGTCCACAGGGAGGCGTTGGTCGGGTTCCAGCCGGTGCTGGCGTAATCGGTCTGGTTGACGGTGGCCCGGTAGAGCTGGCCGTTGTAGCTCACGACCGTGCCGGCCGTGTAGTAGACGTCGGGCTTCCAGGCCGCGGCAGTCTGCGCGACGGCCTGGAAGGTGAGCGCGGCAGCGCCGAGGGCGACGATCAGTCGCAGCGGCGCGGACGTGGTGGAGGAGGGGCGTCGGACGGAGACGGTCATGGCAGTGGTTCCCAGGTGTGAGGCCGGAGCGGGTTCCGAACCCGCACCAAAGCCGCCGGTTCCCGAAGCATGGGGATCGACCAGCGGATTGCGGCGTCAGTGGATTTGCACTGGCATTTGTTCAGTCCGAAATTTATGACACCGCTTGAATACCACTTTCCGAAATAGTGCCGCTTCTCAGCAGCGGGAAAACCCGGATCGTGGTGACAAGGCGTGTGCCCGGGCGCCTGGAAGCTGGGGCCGGGACGGGCCTCGTCACAAGTCGGGCAGTCCGGGCGCTCGGCGAGCGC
The DNA here is from genome assembly GCF_036486225.1 of Roseateles sp. Classification (GTDB taxonomy): domain Bacteria; phylum Pseudomonadota; class Gammaproteobacteria; order Burkholderiales; family Burkholderiaceae_C; genus Roseateles. Next base: position 645 of record NZ_DASVNZ010000116.1, read on the forward strand.
TGATCTGCGCTCAAGCCGGCGCAGGAATCGCCGATATTCCTGACATGAACATCACCAACACCCCCAGCGTCGCCGCAGCGGTCAGCAATGCGTCCAGCAGCACGCCAGGCACGGTCGGCAATGCCGCCAGCCTGTTGGTGCTGCGCAAGGCCATGGACGTCCAGGAATCCGGCGCGGCCGCGCTGCTCGCGGCCCTGCCGCAGCCGGCCCTGGCCACCGAAGGCAATCTAGGGCGCAACCTCAACGCCTACGCCTGAGCACGCCGCCGGAATGGCCCCCGCGGACTGCGGTCACTTGCCCGCGGCTGCTGCCGCGCGCAGCTTGTCCTTCTTGCTCGGCCGCCGGCCCTTGATGCCGCCGGCGGCGGCATCGGGCGAAGCGACCTCGGTCGGCTCGAAGCCGGCGATCCGTTCGCGCTCGACGCGGCGCCCCTGACGCTTCTCGATCAGCCGGAAGTGCGCCTCCGTGGCCGCGCTGATGAAGCTCACCGCGAGCCCGCTCGCCCCGGCGCGCGCCGTGCGCCCGATGCGGTGCGTGTAGTCGTCCGCCGCGCGCGGCAGGTCGTAGTTCACCACCACCGGCAGCCGCGCGATGTCGATGCCGCGCGCGCCCAGGTCGGTGGCGACCAGCACCCGGATCCGACCCGCCTTGAAGTCGGCCAGCGTGCGCGTGCGCGCGCCCTGGCTCGCATCGCCGTGGAAGGCCGCGGCCTCCAGGCCGTTGCGGCGCAGCTTGTCGGCCACGTGGTCGCAGGCGTAGCGCGTCGCGACGAAGACCAGCACGCGCGACCACTCGCCCTGCTCGATCATGTGGCGCAGCAGCGGCGTGCGCTTCGCGGCGTCGACTTCGACCGCGTGTTCCTCGATCTGCCCTTCGGTCGCCGGCTCGCCGGTGACTTCGATGCGCACCGGGTCGCTCAGCAACTGGTCCGCCAGGGCCTGCACCGCCGCCGGGAAGGTGGCGGAGAACAGCAGGTTCTGCCGCCGCTTGGGCAGCAGCGCCAGTACCCGCGCCAGCTCGTCGGCAAAGCCGGCGTCGAGCAGCCGATCGGCCTCGTCCAGCACCAGGCACTCCACGCCGGAGAGCTTCAGCGCGTTCTTCTCGATGATGTCCAGCAGCCGGCCCGGCGTCGCGACGACGATGTCCGCACCGCCGCGCAGCGCCATCATCTGCGGATTGATCGACACGCCGCCGTACAGCACCGAGACCTTCAGCGGCTCGTCGAGGAAACGGCCGACCTGGATCACCGTCTCGCCGACCTGCGCGGCGAGTTCGCGCGTGGGCACCAGCACCAGCGCCTGCGTGCGGCGCAGCGCGGGCCGGATGCGCGCATCGATGCCATGCAGCATCGGGAAGACGAACGCGGCCGTCTTGCCGGAACCCGTCGCGGCGGAACCCAGCAGGTCGCGGCCCGCGATGATGGGCGGCATCGCGGCCGCCTGGATCGGCGTGGGGATTTCGAAGCCGAGCTCGTCGGCCGCGCGCACCAGGCGCGGCGACAGGCCCAGCGCGGCGAAGCTGTCCACGGTGCTCACAGCAGGCGCACCTTCACCGACTTGCCCTTGACCTTGCCGGCATTGAGCTTGCGCAGCGCCTGGTCGGCGATGCCGCGTTCGACGGCGACGTAGGTCGAGAACTCGTTGACGTTGATCTTGCCGATCTGCGCGCCGCCGAAGCCCAGGTCCTTGGTCAGCGCGCCCAGCACGTCGCCCGGACGGATCTTCTCCTTGCGCCCGCCCAGGATCTGCAGCGTGACCATGGGCGGATGCAGCGGCTCGGCGCCGGGTTCGGTGGTGAGCTCGCTCAGCGGATGCCACGGCGTGACCGTGCCCTGCATCTGGTCGATGCGGCCGACGCGGCCCATCTCGTCGAGGCTGGCCAGGCTGAAGGCCCAGCCTTCCTCGTCCGCGCGGCCGGTGCGGCCGACGCGGTGCGTGTGCACCTCGGCGTCGGGCGTGATGTCGACGTTGATGACGGCTTCCAGCTGCGCGATGTCGAGCCCGCGCGCCGCGACGTCGGTGGCCACCAGCACGCTGCAGCTGCGGTTGGCGAACTGCACCAGCACCTGGTCCCGGTCGCGCTGGTCGAGGTCGCCGTGCAGTTCCAGCGCGACGATGCCCTCGGCCTGCAGCACGGCGACGAGGTCGCGGCACTGCTGCTTGGTGTTGCAGAACGCCAGCGTGCTCGCGGGGCGGAAGTGGTTGAGCAGCAGGCCGACGGCATGCAGGCGCTCGTTCTCCTTGACCTCGTAGAAGCGCTGGCGGATCTTGCCGGCGGCGTGCTTCTCCTTGAGCGTCACCTCCTGCGGCGCGCGCATGAAGCGCGTCGCGATGGACTTCACGCCGTCCGGGTAGGTGGCGGAGAACATCAGCGTCTGGCGCGTCTTCGGACAGTTCGCGATCACCTGGGCGATGTCCTCGGCGAAGCCCATGTCCAGCATGCGATCGGCTTCGTCCAGCACCAGCGTGTTCAGCGCCTCCAGCGTGAGCGTCTCGCGCTGCAGGTGGTCCAGGATGCGGCCCGGCGTGCCGACGACGATGTGCGCGCCGTGCGACAGGCTCGCCAGCTGGTTGCGGATGGGCGCGCCGCCGCACAACGTCAGGATCTTGATGTTGTCCTCGGCGCGGGCCAGGCGGCGGATCTCCTGCGTCACCTGCTCGGCGAGCTCGCGCGTCGGGCACAGCACCAGCGCCTGCACGGCGAAACGGCGCGGATTCAGGTTGGTCAGCAGCGGCAGCGAGAACGCGGCCGTCTTGCCGCTGCCCGTCTTGGCCTGCGCGATCAGGTCCTTGCCGGCCAGCGCGAGCGGCAGGCTGGCGGCCTGGATGGGCGTCATCGAGAGGTAGCCGAGCTGCTGCAGATTCGCCCGCATCGCGGGCGGCAGGGGCAGGGCGTCGAAGGAGGTGGCGCTAGGCGCCGCCGGCGGCTGCGAGGCAGCGGGGGCCGCGGGCGCGGCGCCGGTGGGATCGGTGCGGGTCATGCACGATTGTCGCCCAGCGGGTGTGCCATGAAGAAACACAGCATCTGGTCGCTCGCATCGGGCCCCAGCCAGTCGGTGTACGAAGCGCTCTGTTCGCCGCCGGACCAGCCGTGTCCGCCGCCCTCGATCAGCCAGAGTTCGGCGTGCACGCGCCCTTGCGGGGTGACGTGCGTCCGGCGGGTGTAGGCGCGGGTGCCTTCGCGACCGTTCTCGATCCGTTGGGCGCCGGCCACGCCGGCCGTGGCGTCCGCGTAGATGTGCTCGCCGTTGAGCGGGTGCACGGTCATGTCGCGGGTGCCGTGGAAGACGATGGTCGGCGTGGGGCGGACAGCGTCGGCTCCCGTGTCGATCTTGGCGTCGACCTTTGCGTCCATCGCCATACCGTCCGCGGGTAGGCGCGTGGGCTGTCCGCTGCGCATCATCGCCATCGCGCCGTTCGCATCATCGACGGCGCCATGCGGCAGGCCGGAATGCACGCCGACGGCGGCGAAGAGCTCCGGATAGGCGCGGCCGAGGACCACCGCCATCGCGCCGCCGGCCGACAGGCCCGCGATGTAGACGCGGCTCGCATCGACGCGGTGGGTGGCCATGATCTCCTGCGTCAGGGCGGCGATCAGCGCGGGCTCGCCGCGGCCGCGTTCCTGGTGATTGGGCTTGAACCAGTTCCAGCAGCCTTGCGGGTTGGCTTGCATCGACTGCGCCGGGTAAAGCACCAGCCAGCCGTTGCGACGCGCCATCTCGTTCATGCGGGTGCCGGCGGCGAAGTCGTCGGGATCCTGTCCGCAGCCGTGCAGCATCACCAGCAAGGGACGGGGTTCATCCCTGTCGCCCGGGGGGACGTAGAGCTGATAGTCGATGGCGGCGCGGCCTTGCACGAAAGTGCTGCGGAGGAACTGTTCTGCGAGCGTGCCGCTCTTTTGTTCGAGCGGGAGATCGATGAGCATTCGAAGGCCGATGGCGCCGGGGGCGCGTGTGTCAGTGCGGCGATTGAAGCACGGATCCCGGTCGGCGGCATGACTGTTTGCGATACCCGCCCGGGCGTGTCGCCGGGCGACGGGCCAGAATGGCGGCGCCATGTTCCACACCCGTCGCCGCCACCTCGCGCCCCAGGTCACCGCCAAGATCGTCGACAGCCGCACGCCGTCGTACGAGACCGAGTTTCACGCGCACGACGAGTACATGATCCTGATGCCGCGTTCCGGCGGCATGGTCGTGCGGGTGCGCGAGGAGCAGAGCGCCTTCCGCATCAACGCCGCCTGCATGGCCCTGGTGGCGCCGGGCGTCGAGCACGCGACGGCGGCGACCCGGCCGCAGCAGCAACACCTGGCGCTGTATGTCGACCAGGCTTTCGTCGAGGACTGCGCCGGGCGCATCGCCGGCGCGGCTTCGTCGTCGGCGTCGTCCGTCACGTCTTCAACGTCCGCACCGTCCGCACCGCCGTCGTGCGGGGTGTGGCGGATGAGTCCTTCGCTGGTGCACATGCTGCGACTGCGCGAGGAACTCGCCGGCGTCGACGCCGAACACCGCGACTCGCCGCGGATGCAGGCGACCGAGCGGCTGATCGCCGCCGAGTGCATCACGACGGCCCTGACGACGGCGAACGCGCTGCCGGCGCATCGCGGCCGCGATGCGCTGCTGATCCACGAGATCGTCGCCTACCTCGAGGCGCACATGGCCGAGCAGTTGACGGTGGACGACGTGGCCGCGCAGTTCCTGCTGTCGCGCCGGCACTTCACGCGGCTGTTCCGCGAGCGCACCGGCCACAGCATGATCGATTTCCTCAACGGCAAGCGCCTGGAGCGCGCGCAGCTGCTGCTGCAGGATCCTCGGACCAGCGTGATGGACGCGGCGCTGCTGGTCGGGTTCGAGACGCCGTCCTACTTCGCCCGGCTCTTCCGGGCGAAGTACGGGCGCCCGCCGTCGCGGCGCTGACGACCTGGATGGCCCGATCGTTCTAGTCGTTTGGCCC
>NZ_DASVNZ010000117.1:0-5941 GCF_036486225.1 Roseateles sp.
CCACGGTGCTGCGCGCGGCGTACACGAACAACGCGGGTCCGGGCGCGGGCGGCTCCAACAGCGGCCAGGGCGGTACCGGCGGCTTCGCCGGCGCGCAGACCGGCAGCGCCGGCCAGTCGGGCGGCTTCGCGGGCAACAGCACCTCGTTCGGCGGCGGCGGCTCGTCGAGCTCGGGCAGCAGCGGCTCGAGCGGCGGCGGCGCGTCCACGCAGGTCAGCCAGACCGCCCAGGTCAGCACCGGCGGCTTCGTGCAGGCCGACCCGGCCACCAACTCGCTGATCATCACGGCGCCCGAGCCGATGTACCGCCAGATCCGCGCAGTCGTCGAGCAGCTCGACACGCGCCGTGCCCAGGTCTATGTCGAGGCGCTCGTCGTCAAGGTCGATGCCAGCAAGCTGGGCGAGTTCGGCGTTCAGTTCACGCAGCTGTTCGGCAACAAGGGTGACTCGACGGTGTCGGGTTTCGGCACCAACTTCGGCACTGGATACAGCAATATCCTGAATCTTTCAGGCGCTGTCGCCACCGGCACGACGGGCGCAACCGCCGCCCTGTCTTCGGGACAGGTGCCGGCGGGCTTGAACCTGGGCTTTCTCAAGAAGGTGGGCAACTTCTACACGCTGGGCGCAGTCGCCAATGCGCTGGGCCAGATCTCCGGCACGAACGTGCTGTCGACCCCCTCGCTGGTCGTGCAGGACAACGAGGAAGCCGATCTGCTGATCGGCAGCAACGTGCCCGTGATCACCGGCAACTCGACGACGACGTCGGGCACGACGACCAGCCCCTTCCAGACCTTCGACCGTCGCGACGTCGGTCTGCGCCTCAAGGTCCGCACGACCGTCGGCGAGAACGGCACCGTCCGGATGAAGGTGTACCAGGAGAACTCCAGCGTCGTGGCCACGGTGACTGCGGCCACGCAGGGCCCGACCTTCGACAAGAGCGCGGTCGAAACGAGCGTGACGCTGGAGGACGGCCAGGTGCTGGTCCTGGGCGGCATGATGAAGGACGAGTACACCGACGGCGAGGACAAGGTCCCGGGCCTGGGCGACATCCCGCTGCTGGGCAACCTGTTCAAGAGCCAGAGCCGCAAGCGCGTGAAGTCCAACCTGATGATCTTCCTGCGCCCGGTGGTGCTGCGCACGCCGGAGAACGCGGCCTCGCTGACCGCCGACCGTTACGACGCGATCCGCGCCTACCAGCAGGAGGTGCAACCGAAGAGCACCCTGGTGCTGCCGGATACCGGCGCCCCGCTGCTGCCGGAGAAGCCGGCGTCCACGCCTGGCGGCGCGCTGCCCCAGCAATTGCCGCTGCCCGTGTATCCGGCGTCTTCGCCGGTGCCGGGCCCGGCCAAGGCGCCGAGCGACGCGGCCAGCGGCCCGCAAGGCCGCTGAGCCCGGAGACACCATGGCCAGCCGCCATCCCCTTCCCTACGCCGTCGCCAAGGCGCAGCATCTCCTGATCGAGGACGACGGTCAGCAGCGCACGCTGTGGGCGCCGCCCGCGCTGACCTTGCCGGTGCTGTCCGAGCTGCAGCGCGTGTACGCGCCGTCGCGCATCGAATGCCTGAGCGTCGCCGAACTCTCCACGCGCATCCAGGCCGCCTATGCGGGCGGCGAGGACAACGCGGCGCTGGTGATCGGCGAGGTCGAGAACGCCGTCGACCTGTCGCGCCTGATGCAGGACCTGCCGGCGGTCGAGGACCTGCTGGAAGCGGCGGACGACGCGCCCATCATCCGGATGCTGAACGCGCTGCTGACGCAGGCCGCGAACAACGGCGCGAGCGACATCCACATCGAACCCTACGAGCGCGAGAGCTCGGTGCGTTTCCGCGTCGACGGCACGCTGCGCGAGGTGGTGCGGCCGAACCGCGCGCTGCACGCCGCGCTGATCTCGCGGCTGAAGATCATGGCGGAGCTCGACATCGCCGAGAAGCGCCTGCCGCAGGACGGCCGGATCTCCCTGCGCATCGGCGGCCGCGCGATCGACGTGCGGGTGAGCACGCTGCCCTCGGCGCACGGCGAACGTGCGGTGCTGCGTCTGCTGGACAAGTCCGAATCGCGCTTCACGCTGGCGGCGCTGGGCATGGACGGCGAGCGGCTGGAGCGCTTCCAGCGCGTCGTGCAACAGCCGCACGGCATCGTGCTGGTGACGGGTCCGACGGGCTCGGGCAAGACGACGACGCTGTACGCCGCGCTGCAGACGGTGGACACCTCGACGACCAACGTGCTGACCGTCGAGGACCCGATCGAATACGAGCTGCCCGGCATCGGGCAGACGCAGGTGAACTCGCGGATCGACCTGACCTTCGCGAAGGCGCTGCGCGCCATCCTGCGTCAGGATCCGGACGTGATCATGATCGGCGAAATCCGCGATTACGAGACGGCGCAGATCGCGATCCAGGCCTCGCTGACGGGTCACCTGGTGCTCGCGACGCTGCACACGAACGACGCGGTGAGCGCGGTGACGCGGCTGACCGACATGGGCGTGGAGCCCTTCCTGCTGAGCTCGTCGCTGCTGGGCGTGCTGGCGCAGCGGCTGGTGCGCAAGCTGTGCCCGGTGTGCAAGTCGTCCGAGCCCTTGCCCGGCGGCGGCACGCGCTACCACCCGGTGGGTTGCTCCGCCTGCTCGAGCAGCGGCTACAAGGGCCGGACCGGCGTGTACGAGCTGATGGTGAGCAACGACGCGATCCGCAGCCTGATCCACAACCAGGCGCCGGAGTCCGAGCTGCTGGCGGCGGCGCGCGCCAACGGCCTGCGCTCGATGCGCGAGGACGGCGACCGGCTGGTGGCCTCGGGCGTCACGTCCGAAGAGGAAGTGCTGCGGGTCACGCGCGAGTGATCGCGGTGATGACCCGGACGCACGAGCAGTAGAGACACGAGGTTCCTAGCGATGCCCGCCTTCAAGTACGACGCGCTGGATGCGTCCGGCAAATCCCGCACGGGCCTGCTGGAGGCGGACACCCTGAAGGCCGCGCGTTCGCAATTGCGCACGCAGGGGCTGGTGCCGCTCGAGGTGAAGGCGGTGGCGGCGCAGCCGGGCAAGCAGGCCCGATTCGCGCGGCGCGCGTTCAAGCCGGCGGGCCTCGCCGTGTGGACGCGGCAACTGGCGGGTCTGGTCTCCGCGGGCCTGCCGCTGGAACGCTCGATGGCGGCGCTGGCCGATGAAGCCGAAGATCCTCGCCAGCGCGAGCTGATGTCGCAGCTGAAGGCCGAGGTCAACGCCGGCTCGTCGTTCGCGCGGGCGCTGGGAACGGCGCCGCGCGAGTTCGACGACGTCTACCGCGCGGTGGTCGCCGCGGGCGAACAGAGCGGCGCGCTCGGGCCGGTGTTGGAGAGCCTGGCGGACGACCTCGAGGAACAGCAGCGCCTGCGTTCGGAGCTTTTCGGCGCGCTGGCGTATCCGGTGATCGTCTGCATCATCGCGGTGCTGGCGGTGAGCTTCCTGCTCACGTACGTGGTGCCGCAGGTCGCGGCGGTGTTCACGCAGACGCGGCAGACGCTGCCGCTGCTGACGCGGATCATGATGGGCATCTCCGACGTACTCCGGAACTGGGGGCTGGTGATCGTGATCGTCGTGGCCGGCGGGTTCATCGGCGCGCGGCAGCTGCTCAAGCGCGAAGGGCCGCGACAGCGCTTCGATGCCGCCTTCCTGAACCTACCGCTGCTGGGCCGGCTGGCGCGCGGGTACAACGCGGCGCGTTTCTCGGGCACGCTGGCGATGCTGGCGGGCGCGGGCGTCCCGATCCTCAAGGCGCTGCAGGCCGCGGCGGAGACGCTGTCCAACCAGGCGATGCGCGCGGACGCGATGGACGCGCTGGCGCAGGTCCGCGAGGGCGCGCCGCTGGGCGCGGCGTTGGCGGGCAAGAAGCGTTTCCCGGGACTGCTGTCGATGTTCGCGCGGCTGGGCGAGCAGACGGGTCAACTGCCCGACATGCTGCAGCGCGCGGCCAAGCAGCTCGGCAATGAAGTGAAGCGCCGCGCGATGACGTTGGCCACGCTGCTGGAACCGCTGCTGATCGTGGCGATGGGCGGCGTGGTGATGCTGATCGTGCTGTCGGTGCTGCTGCCGATCATCGACATGAACAAGCTGGCGGCGCAGTAAGGCGCCGAGCCGGCGCTCGCGCGCCGATGTGCCGACGCCGGGCAGCGGCCGCCTATCATCGGGCCCATGCCCGCCTCTCTCGACGGCCGCCTGGTGGTGGCCCTTTCCTCCCGCGCGTTGTTCGACTTCGAAGAGGAGAACCAGCTCTTCGAGAACAGCGACGACCGCGCCTACATGCGCCTGCAGCAGCAGCGCCTGGACGAGCCCGCCAAACCTGGCACCGCCTTCTCGCTCGTGCGCAAGCTGCTGGCGTTCAACGTGCCCGGCGAGACGCCCCGCGTCGAGGTCGTCGTGCTGTCGCGCAACGACCCGATCTCGGGCATGCGCGTGTTCCGCTCGGCGCAGCATTACGGCCTGAACATCGAACGCGGCGTCTTCACCCGCGGCCACAGTCCGTGGCGCTACCTGAAGCCGCTCAAGGCGCAGCTCTTCCTCTCCGCCAACGAGGACGACGTGCGATCAGCGCTCGTCGCGGGCGTTGCGGCGGCCCGTGTTTTCCCGCAGTCGGCGCGCGCTTCCGCCGCCTATCCGGATGAACTGCGCATCGCCTTCGACGGGGATGCCGTGCTCTTCTCCGACGAGGCCGAGCAGATCTTCCAGCGCGACGGACTCGACGCTTTCCAGGAGCACGAGATCGCCCGCAAGCTGACCCCGCTGCCCGCCGGTCCGTTCAAGCAGGTCCTTCATGAGCTGCAGCGCCTGCAGGACGCGCCCGCCGTGCCCATGCGCCTGCGCACCGTCCTCGTCACCGCCCGCAGCGCGCCCGCGCACGAGCGCGCCATCCGCACGCTGATGGACTGGGACGTCGAGGTCGACGAGGCCATGTTCCTCGGCGGCCTGCCCAAGGGCGAATTCCTCCGGGAATTCGAGCCCGACTTCTTCTTCGACGACCAGCACGGCCACGTCCAGAACGCCGTCCCGCATGTGCCCGCCGGGCACGTGGCCATGGGGGTGACGAACCGCTGACGCCGCCCGCGGCGCCAGAATCCGCGCCGCATGACTTCCGGCTGCCGTCAGGCCGGTCCCCTCCACGCTCCGACGCTCCGCCCCGGACTCCCACAAGGAAGACCCACGATGCGCATCACGCTCCGTCGCCTGGCCATCGCCACGGCCTGCTCGATGGCCACCCTCGCCATCGCCGCCGAATCCACCGCCACTGCGGCCGCTGCCGCAGGCACCGCCGACGCCGTCGCCCGCGGCGCCCCCGCCCGGCCGGCCGTCACCGATCCCTCGCTCGGCTTCTACCGCCAGCCCGCGCTGCGCGGCGACCGGCTGGTCTTCGTGGCGGAGGCCTGCCGGGCATCTCGCCGACGTTGGGTATCTACTCGCAGGGCGGCCAGGAATTTGTCTACGCCCGGCTGTTCCCGCTGCTGCCGAATCGCACGCCGCCGCCCCCCGAGCTGTTCGCGCAGTTTAGCGGCCGGACCAACCTGTTCTACTACGATTGGGAGATCACTTCGAACCGCGTGGCCAATGCGCGCCAGCTCTACCAGCTGGGCAGCATCTTCAATCTCCGCACCCCGCCGTCGATCGAAACGCCCTCCCAAAAGTGGCTGGGCGCGATCGTCTCGCTGCTGGGCGACGCCGTGACTGAGATCACCCAGACGTCGCCGCAGGAGCTCACGTTGATCCGCAAGTCCCGCCTGGGCTTCAGCGGGTTTGAGCTGGCGACGCTCTCGATGTGGCTGGAGAGCCCGGCCTTTCCGCATCATATCGCCCGCCCGCCGGTGGTGCGCGTGGAGGATCTCAAGCGGAACAAGGCGGCGGCGCCGGCGCCCGTCCGGAAGTAGCCATGCCACTCAAGCTGGGGGTCAACATTGACCACGTCGCGACCCTCCGGGAG
>NZ_DASVNZ010000143.1:0-36031 GCF_036486225.1 Roseateles sp.
GGCGATCCACGGGAAGCCGGTGAGGAAGGTGGCGCGGACGAGTTCCGCCCCCAGCCACAGCCCGGCGAAGGCGACGGCGCGGCGCCACGGCGCGGCGCCCGCCGACCAGCGCGCGGCCAGCCCCATGCCGGCGGCGTAGTAGAGCGACAGGAACAGCGCCAGCGCCAACACCGCCAGCACGGACACGACGGCGGGCAGGTGCCCGAAGTCGTGCATGCTGATGTAGAGCCACCACAGCCCCGACGCCATCCAGCCGACGCCGAACAGCGTGCCGTTCAGCGCGGCACGGCGCGGCCGCACGCCGTCGCAGGCCCAGATGAGCCAGGCGAGCGCCAGCGGCTGCAGCCACCAGGCGGGGCTGGGCGAGAACGAGGCCGTGTGCCCCGCCCCGGCGACGAGCGCCAGCGCGGGATGGCGCAGCCAGGACACCCCGCGGCGCATCAGCCGCTGTGGTCGTCGGCCTCGGAGGCCGGCGCGCGGGTCACCTTGAACCAGCGCACGGCGCCGCCACGGTTGATCATCACCGAGAAGCGCAGGCCGGCCACCTCGACGGTCTCGCCGCGGCGCGGCACGCGGCCGTGCTCGTGCGCGACCAGGCCGCCGATGGTGTCGAAGTCCGCCACCGACAGCGACAGCCCGAAGGACTCGTTGACCGCGGCCACGTCGGCGTCGCCGGCGACGCGGTAGCTGCCGTCGGCCAGCGTGTAGATGCCGGCGTCGCCGTCGCCGACGTCGAATTCATCCTCGATCTCGCCCACGATCTCCTCGAGCACGTCCTCGATGGTGATCAGGCCCGCCGTGTTGCCGAATTCGTCGATGACGATCGCCAGGTGATTGCGGTTGGAGCGGAAATCGCGCAGCAGCTCGTTCAGGCCCTTGCTCTCGGGCACGAAAACTGCCGGGCGCAGCAGGGCGCGCAGGTTCAGTTCCGGCGCGCGCTGGAGCTTGAGCAGGTCCTTGGCCAGCAGGATGCCGATGATGTTGTCGCGCTGGCCGTCGTAGACCGGGAAACGCGAGTGGCCCGTGTCGATGACGTTGGCCAGCAGGTCGTCGGGGGTCCACTGGATGTCCAGCAGGTCCATCCGCGGCGCGGCGACCATCACGTCGCCGGCGCTGAGTTCGGCCATCCGCAGGACGCCCTCGAGCATCTGGCGCGATTCGGGCGCGATCAGGTCGCGCTCCTCCGCTTCGGCGAAGTTCTCGATCAGCTCGCTGGTCGAGTCGGGCCCGGGGTGCAGGAATTCGAGGACGCGTTCCAGCAGGCCGCGTTGTTCATTGCCACGCCCGCCGTGTTTGGCGGGCCGACTAGGCTGAGGTTCAGACACTGGGGTGTGTGCCGTCGTTGAAGAGGCGCCAGAATAACCGATTGACATTGACATTCGCTTGAAACACAGTCATCCGCCCTCAGTTGCCGGGCCCAGGCTTCCCTTACAGATTGGTCTTCACCATGTCGTCCGTTCCTGATACCGCCGCGCAGGCCTCCGTCGCCAACCCGTCCACGGGCCTGATCCCCGCCACCATCCTCACGGGCTTCCTGGGCTCGGGCAAGACCACGCTGCTCAAGCGCGTGCTGACCGAGGCGCACGGCCAGAAGATCGCCGTCATCGAGAACGAGTTCGGCGAGGAGAACATCGACAACGACATCCTCGTCAGCGAGACCCAGGAGCAGATCATCCAGCTGAGCAACGGCTGCGTCTGCTGCACCATCCGCGAGGATCTGCGCACCACGCTGGCCGATCTGGCCGCGAAACGGCGCAAGGGCGAGCTCGATTTCGAGCGCGTCGTCATCGAGACCACCGGCCTGGCCGATCCCGGCCCGGTGGCGCAGACCTTCTTCATGGACGACGAGATCGCGGAGACCTTCCTGCTCGACTCGATCCTGACCCTGGTCGACGTCAAGCACGCCAACGACCAGCTCGACACGCGCCAGGAGGCGCGCCGCCAGGTGGGCTTCGCCGACCAGATCTTCCTGAGCAAGACCGACCTGGTCGACGCCGCCGCGGTCGACGCGCTGTCGCACCGCCTCAAGCACATGAATCCGCGCGCGCCGCAATCGAAGGTCCACTTCGGCGAGGTGCCGATCAAGGACGTCTTCGACCTGCGCGGCTTCAACCTGAACGCCAAGCTGGAGATCGATCCGGAGTTCCTGGCCGTGGACGACCACGGTCACGATCACGACCATTCGCACGACCATGGCCACGACCATGCGCACGGGCACGATCACGGCCACGAAGGCCACGACCACGCCCCCGGCGAGGCCTGCAACCATCCGCACCACCATCACCACGACGACGACGTCAAGTCCTTCGTCTTCCGCTCGGAACGGCCGTTCAATCCGGCCAAGCTGGAGGACTTCCTGGGGGCGATCGTGCAGGTGTACGGTCCGAAGATGCTCCGTTACAAGGGCGTGCTCAACATGAACGGCACCGACAAGAAGGTGATCTTCCAGGGCGTGCACCAGCTGATGGGTTCGGATCTCGGTCCGAAGTGGATGCCGGATGAAAAGAAGGTCAGCAAGATGGTGTTCATCGGTATCGATTTGCCGAAGGACATCCTCATGCAGGGGCTGGAAGGGTGTCTGGCTTAGTGCCACACTGAATGATGGTTCACAGCCATCGCTGGCGCGGCGGCGGAGGTGGCTACAATCCGCCGCGCCCGAACCAGGCCCCTGCGCCAACGGCGGGAAGCCCCGGCTTCTCATGTCGAGCAGGTATAAAGAGCCGCTAGGAGAGTGAACGTGAGCAAGACCCCGGCCTCCAAGACCGCAGCGACCAAGGCTCCCGCCAAGGGATCCAAGGCCACCGCGGAGGGCAAGTCCGCTGACGCGGACGCGCCAGACAGCACGGTCTCACTGCTGGACAGCCCCGTCCGGCCCTCGACCCCGACATCAACGAACCAGAACAGCCGACCTGCCGTGAAAGCCGACCCCAAACTCTCCTCTGCCTGGAAAACCAAGGCCGGTGCCGAACTGTCCGATGCCGAAGTGCTCGCGATGCCCGACACCGAATACATGAACGACAAGCAGGTCGATTTCTTCCGCGCGAAGCTGACGCAGCTCAAGGAAGACATCCTGTCCAACGCCGGCGAGACGACCGAGCACCTGCGCGAGGACACCTCCATCGTCCCCGATCCGGCCGACCGCGCCACGATCGAGGAAGAGCACGCGCTGGAGCTGCGCACCCGCGACCGCGAGCGCAAGCTGTTGAAGAAGATCATGCAGTCGCTGACGCGCCTGGACACCGGCGAGTACGGCTACTGCGACGAGACCGGCGAGCCGATCGGCCTGGGTCGTCTGATCGCCCGCCCGACCGCGACGCTGTCGCTCGAGGCGCAGCAGCGCCGCGAGCTGAAGCAGAAGATGTTCGGGGACTGAGTCCCGCGTCCGCCGAGAATCAGGAAGTACCGCCAGTACCACCGCCACTACTGCGATAAGCAAGGTCCGCGTGAGCATGTCCGACCCCAAAGACGGCACCAAAGAAGGCGAGAGCTTCTTCCGCAAGGTGGCGCGATTCGTCGCCAATCCGACGACCGACTGGGCGGAGATCAACTCGCGCCAGGACGACCCCGAGGCCGACGCCGCGAAGGCCGAGCTGCGGGCGATGGTGGAGCGCAAGCGCCGCAACGACTTCGTGCGCAAGCGCGAGCTCGACATGCTGCGCAAGATCCGCCGTGAAGGCCTGACCCCCGAGCAGTTGGCCGCCCTGGGCGGCCATGCGACCTCCGGCATCGACGAACTGGGTCGCATCAGCGAGATCCAGGGCGTGCGGCGCGACGACGGCACGGTGAAGGCCAAGATCGACCAGATCGAGCAGCAGATGGTCGGCGAGGGCTTCGTGCCGACGCAGGTCCAGGGGCAGCATCCGCCCGGCTTCTTCGAGACGAGCACCCGGCCGGTCAACTTCGCGGCCACGCAGCCGGCGGACCAGATCGGCGCGCGCGTCTCCGACTATGCGCCGCCGGCCCAGATCGAACGCCTGGACCTGTCGCCCGCGCCGGCTGCGGCCTCGATGGGCGGCGGCATGGCGCCGCCGTCGCCGGCGGGCGCGCCGGCGCCCATCCCCGAATTGAAGAAGGAAATCCCGACACTGAGCTTCCGTGTCGCGGATCCGCAGGTCGAGGTCAGCGAGGTCGTCCACGACGCCGAGCTGGACGAGGCGGTCATCGCCTTCGCCAACGCCGACTACGAGCATTGCGAACGCAGCCTGATCGACCTGACCCGCCAGGGCGGCGCGCGCCACGAGCACGCCGAGACCTGGCTGGTGCTGTTCGACCTGTACCGGGCGACCGGCCAGCAGGGCAAGTTCGAGCACCTGGCCAACGAGTACGCGCAGCAGTTCGGGCTGTCGTCGCCGCAATGGTTCTCGCTGCCCAAGCTGGTGGCCGAGGCCGTGCAGGCGGAACGCGCCCCGCGCGGCCGCGCGAGCAGCGTCTCCTGGACCACCCCGGAGTACCTGGACGTCGAGGCGGTGACGCAGATGCGCACGCGCTGCGAGAACCTGCCGATGCCCTGGGTGATCGACTGGGCGCCGCTGCGCCAGATCGACATCGAGGCCTGTGCCAAGCTGCGCGACCTGTTCCGCGCCTGGGCGCAACAGGCGCTGGACCTGCGCTGGCTGTCGGGCGACCACTTCTTCCAGGTCCTGCGGGACCAGGCGCCGGTGGGCAGCCGCGACGCGGACCCCATCCTCTGGATGCTGCGACTCGAAGCGCTGCGCCTGGCCAACCGCCCGGACCAGTTCGACGAAGTCGCGATCGACTACTGCGTGACCTACGAGGTCTCCCCGCCGAGCTGGGAAAAGGCCCTGTGCCACGTCCGCATCAGCGGCAACGCGCTGTCGACGAGTTCGCCGTCGTCCATCCAGCCGGCGGCGATGGACACCGGCATCGCCTTCCTCGAGTCGACGATGACCGACGCGGTCAACACCGCGGCGCTGATGGAACTGTCCGGCCAGCTCAGCGGCGACATCAGCGAGACGCTGGCGTTGATGACCGAGCAGCTGGGCGGCGCCTCGCTGGTGACGATCGCCTGCCCCAAGTTGATCCGCCTGGACTTCATGGCCGCGGGCGACCTGCTGAACTGGGTGCTGGCGCGACGCAGCGAGAACCGCGCGGTGCAGTTCAGCGATGCGCACCGGCTGGTGGCGCTGTTCTTCGGCGCGATGGGCATCAACGAACACGCGCGGGTCAAGGTGCGCCACGTCTGAGCGCCGTGGCCGCATGGCCGCTTCAGCATCGCTGACCTTCGCATCAACGGGGCCTCTGGCCCCGTTGTGCTTTCGGATGTCCGATCATCGACATTGCATCGACATTGCATCGACATCGTCGTCAACCGGCATTCGCACACGCGATGCCGCAGGCTTTTCCGCACCGTCTCTCCACCTTGTGATTCCCGCGAGGGAACCCACGTGAGAGTGTCATGACGTTCAAGACGTCCAACGCGTTCCAGAGGTCGGATCCACCATGTCTCAAGACCACTCCTCCCCGCTGCCGCCGTACCACGGCACCACCATCGTCAGCGTGCGCCGCGGCAACCAGGTCGCGATCGGCGGCGACGGCCAGGTGACGCTGGGCACCATCGTCGTCAAGTCGACGGCGCGCAAGGTGCGCAAGCTCCACAAGAACCAGGTGCTGGCGGGCTTCGCCGGCGCGACGGCGGACGCCTTCACGCTGTTCGAGCGTTTCGAGGCGAAGCTGGAGAAGTACGAGGGCAACCTCGTGCGCGCGGCCGTGGAGCTGACGCGGGACTGGCGCACCGACCGCGTGCTGCGGCGGCTGGAGGCGATGCTGGCGGTGGCCGACCGCACGGCTTCACTGATCATCACCGGCAACGGCGACGTGCTGGAGCCCGAGCAGGGCATCGTCGCCATCGGCAGCGGCGGCGCCTACGCGCAGGCCGCAGCGAAGGCGCTGCTCAACCACAGCGAGCTGAGCGCGGCCGACATCGTCAAGCAGTCGCTCGTCATCGCCGGCGAGATCTGCATCTACACCAACGGCAACCACACGATCGAGACGCTGGACTGATCCGGCGCGGAGCACACGAATGAGCAGCAGCATGACCCCGCAGGAAATCGTCTCCGAACTCGACCGGCACATCGTCGGCCAGGCCGACGCGAAACGCGCCGTCGCGATCGCATTGCGCAACCGCTGGCGGCGTCAGCAGGTCGACGAGAAGCTGCGCGGCGAGATCACGCCCAAGAACATCCTGATGATCGGTCCGACCGGCGTCGGCAAGACCGAGATCGCGCGCCGCCTTGCGAAGCTGGCCGATGCGCCCTTCATCAAGGTCGAGGCGACGAAGTTCACCGAGGTCGGTTACGTCGGCAAGGACGTGGACAGCATCGTGCGCGACCTGGTCGACATCGCGGTCAAGCAGGAGCGCGAGCGCCAGATGCGCTTCCAGCGCGCGCGGGCCGACGATGCGGCCGAGGAGCGCATCCTGGACGTACTGGTACCTCCGCCGCGGTCCTCGACCGGCTTCGCGCCCGCGACGACCGAGAGCGGCGGCGCGGACAACACCGCGCGCCAGGTCATGCGCAAGCGCCTGCGTGAAGGCTCGATGGACGACAAGGAGATCGAGATCGAGCTGAGCGAGGGCAAGCCTTCGATGGAGATCCTCGGGCCGCAGGGCATGGAGGAGATGGCCGAGCAGCTCAAGGGCCTGTTCTCGCAGATGGGGCAGGAGAAGAAGACCAAACGCAAGGTCAAGATCGCCGAGGCGCGCAAGCTGCTGGTCGAGGAAGAGGCCGGCAAGCTAGTCAACGAGGACGAGATCAAGACCGCGGCGCTGGCGATGGCGCAGGACAACGGCATCGTCTTCATCGACGAGATCGACAAGGTGGCGACCCGCAACGAGCACAGCGGCGGCGCGGACGTGTCGCGCCAGGGCGTACAGCGCGACCTGCTGCCGCTGGTCGAAGGCACGACGGTGAATACCAAGTACGGGATGGTGAAGACCGACCACATCCTGTTCATCGCCTCGGGCGCCTTCCACCTGAGCAAGCCCAGCGACCTGATCCCCGAGCTGCAGGGCCGCTTCCCGATCCGGGTGGAGCTGAAGTCGCTGTCGGTGGGCGACTTCGAGGCCATCCTGTCGAGCACGCACGCGAGCCTGGTGAAGCAGTACCAGGCCTTGCTGGCGACGGAAGGCCTGACGCTGGAGCTCAGCGCCGACGGCATCCGTCGGCTGGCGCAGATCGCCTACGAGGTCAACGAGCGCACCGAGAACATCGGCGCGCGCCGGCTGGCGACGGTGCTGGAGCGGCTGCTGGACGACATCAGCTTCGACGCGCACAAGCACGCCGGCACGACGGTGACCATTGACGGCGCGCAGGTCGACGAGAAGCTGGGCGCGCTGGCGCAGGACGAGGACCTGAGCCGGTTCATCCTCTGAGGGCCACGCCCCTCGTCGCGAGACGAGGGGGTGGACGGGAACCTGGACGTCCGCGCACTGCAGGACCGGCGGGATTTCCGTAGACTCCGCCGAGCCGCAGCGTCGCGGCTTCGAGGAGTGCCATGTTCGACGTCACCACCCTGGCGACCTTCGTCGTCATCGTTCTCGGCCTGTTCCTGATCCCGGGACCCGCCGTGCTGCTGGTCCTGAGCCGCACCGTGCAGGGCGGCCGCAAGGTGGGTGTGATGACCGGCCTCGGCGTCGCCACCGGCGACTTCGTCCACACGCTGTTCGCCGCGGTCGGCCTCTCGGCCCTGCTGATGACCTCGGCGCTGGCGTTCAACGTGGTGAAGTACGTCGGCGCCGCGTATCTGGTCTATCTCGGCATCCGGGCCTTCCTGGCCAAGCCGTCCGATCCCTCGCTCCCGACGCTGGCGCCGATCAGCCCGCTGCGCGCCTATCTGGAAGCGATTCCGGCCGAGGTCCTCAATCCCAAGACGGCGCTGTTCTTCCTCGCGTTCATGCCGCAGTTCGTGCATCCGGAAAAGGGCTCGAGCTTCGTGCAGTTCGCCGTCCTGGGCGCGATCTTCGTCGTCATGAGCAGCCTCTACACGACGGCCGTCGCGCTGTCGATCAAGCCGCTGGGACGCATGCTCAAGCGGGTGGCGTGGCTCAACCGCTGGCAGGGCAAGATCATCGGGACGATCTTCGTCTCGCTCGGACTCAAGGTCGCGGTGCAGCAGCGCTGACGGCGTCGCGTCGCCGTCACGGCGCGCGCACTTTCCGGGCAGACCCCGAAGCAGCGGTCGTCGGAGGCTGGTAGCCTCCGGCCCCGTCCCGGAAACTGAAACTGCTTCATGTCTGTCGCTCGCGCTCCCCTGCTCGCCGTCACCATCGCCGCACTCGGCGCCTTCGCTCCGTCCCAGGGATGGGCGGCCGGCGCGGCGACGAAGCCCGTCCCCCTGCCGAAGGCGATGTCGCGCGACGAGATCCGCGCCTGTTTCCGGGAGCGCGACGCTGTGGAGCGCGACAGGGAGGCCCACTTCGCGAGGCAGGACGCCTTCCGGCAGGAACAGGCCCAGGTCTTCGCCGAAGCCCGGGCGCTCAGCGCCGAGATGCGCAAGGTCGACAAGACCGACGAGACGGCCGTGAACGAGTTCAACGCCAAGTCCAAGGCGCATGACGAGCGGGTGGTGGCCATCAATGAGAAGAGCGACGTGTTCAACGCCGCGGTCGACGTCATCAACGGCCGCCAGGCCGATTTCAGGGACCACTGCACGACGCGTCCGTTCCGTCTCTTCGACGAGCATGTGGTCATGAAGGAGATCGGCGCGAAGACCAGCCTGTCCGGCGCGCCGGCGCCGGCGCTGGCGCCGCGTCCCGCCAAGGCCGCGGCGCGCTGAGTCGACGGGATCCCTCCGGCGGACGCGTGCGCCGATGCCGTCGCGCGAACAGCTGAGAATGTCGCCATGAGTACCGCACCCTCCACCGACATCGCCGTGATCCCCGAGCCCACCCGGGCCGAGATCCATGCCCGGCTCCGGTCCGCCGAATCCGAACACCGTGTGCGCGTCCTGCTGGCCGTCGAGTCCGGCAGCCGCGCCTGGGGTTTTGCGTCGCCTGACAGCGACTTCGACGCGCGCTTCATCTACGCAAACCGGACGGACTGGTACCTGTCGGTCGGCCTGGAAGAGCAGCGCGACGTCATCGAGTACCCGATCGTCGACGAGATGGACATCAACGGCTGGGACCTGCGCAAGGCGCTTCGGCTGTTCCGGGGATCCAATCCGGGTTTCGTCGAGTGGATCCAGTCGCCCATCGTCTACGAAAGCAGCACCAGCTTCCACGCGCGTGCCCGTGAGCTGCTGCCGGTCGTGTATTCGATCGTGCGCGGCGTCCATCACTACCGCAGCATGGCGAAGACGACCTTCCGCACGCACCTGCAAGCGGACGAGGTCAAGCTCAAGAAATACTTCTACGTGCTGCGGCCGCTCCTCGCGGTCCGCTGGCTGGAGCGCGAACGGCAGCCCGCCCCCATCGAGTTCCATCGCCTGCTGCAGACGGTCGACGACGAATCGGACGTGCTGGCCGCCATCCACGACCTCCTTGAGCTCAAGCGCCATACCTCAGAGGTCGGCGTGTCGGCGCAGATCGTGCCCATCCAGCGGTTCATCGAGCGCGAACTGGACCGGATCGAGGCCTTGGAGCTGCCGATCAACGATCGACCGGAAGTCGAGCCGCTGCTGTCCGAGTTCTTCCGTCAGGTGCTGCGTGAGTCGTGGGGCGGCGCGTGAGTTCCAATCGCCCGCACAAGAAGCTTCCTCAAGCTGTGGGATGAGCACGCTGAGCGCGGACGGTGTTTGCGAGAGACTGCTGCTCTGGCTTTTCAACCGGGCACCCCACCATGAGCACCCAGAGTGCGACCAGCGCCTCCCCGATCCGCTCGTCGGCCGACCTGTGGACCACGCTTCAGAACGAGGGGGGCTTGCAGCCTGACACCTACGACAAGCTGTTGGTCGACTCGGTGATCAGCGACCTCAAGCTGGACACCTCTCGCCCAATCGCCAGTCAGCTCGACACGGTGTCGACGACCCGCTTCGTGCTGGCGCTGTTCGCGGCGCTCCAGCCCTGGGACCGGATGATGGCCGATGTGCTGAACCTGTTCGCTCGACAGGGTGTGCAGGCCAGCAATGGTGAGGTCCTGATCGAGTTCGAGTTCGATTCGGAGCATTCGCTGGCGTTCGACGCGGAGCAGTTCAAGCGGGCCCGCATGGCGAGGCAACGGTTAGGCGCTTCGATCCAGGACATCCACACGAGCGACACAGCGCTGTTCAAACTGGGGCGGATGATGGCTGCCCGCCTTGCCTCGTCGCATGGCCTCGACTACGACATGGACTCGCACTTTCGACAGTCCATCGCACGCGTGGGAGGCGTCGAGCAGCACGAAGGCCATCCGCCCGATTCGCCTGATGCGCGGCATTGGCTCGGGTTTCTGCCACACAGCGAGGAACGCGTCCACGAACGGTGGCCTTTCGAAGAGGCACCGCCGTTTCCAGCATGGGATCCGGACGATCCTCTTCAACCCATCGTCCAGCCGATCGAATCGGCGATCGCCATCCTTTCGGCGCGGGTGTCCAGCTATTCGAGCTGGCGAGAGTTGGTCGATGTCCGCCGGCGGGAGGAGAGTGACCCGACCGTCAATACGAACCACCGCCTGTCGCTCACTGCCTGGTCCTTGACCCGCGTGTTGGCCGCACAGCACGATCGAATGACGCCGTTCCTGCTGCACAGGCTATGGCAGCTGCACGACTTGGCGCCCAAGGAACTGGCTGCACGGGCAGCGCTGGCGTCGGTTCTGGCTGGAGACATCGCGCAGTTCATGAACCCTGTCATCGGCCCCTCGCCGCAGCAGGCACTCGAAGAGCTGCTGGCCCTGCCACTCTGGCAGTACCGTCACCAACTCTATTCAATCTGGCTGGTCACGGTGGTGGACGGCGCCCTTCCCGGTCAGGCGCGCATGACGCTTCAGCCCGTCGACGGGCGCCTCCGGTTCTCGTTCTGCGAAACGCTCGTCGCCAAGATCGAGACGGACGGTCCAAGCTTCAGCCTGATGGCCGAATGCAAGACCGCAGCCCCTGACGACGTGACCTTGCTGGGAAAGAGTCGTGTGAGTTCCGTTCAGCCGGACTACGTGATCAAGAACGACCGCAGCGGCGAAGTGGTGTACGTGCTCGAAGCCAAGCAGTACCGCAATGGGAAGAAGGGGGAGTTCGCCAGGGCTGTGCACGACTACGCGGCCGTTCATGTGCGGGCCTTCGTGGCGCTAGCCAACTACGGAACGATGCCGGCCGGGATGTCTCAGGCGATCAAGACCGCTGCCGAGAAGGCCTCGACGGACGACGTCGGCGCACTCCTGGACCGATGCGTGGCCCTCGGCGACGTCAAGCCGGAGGGTGCGGGACTGGTAGCCCTGAAAGTCCATCTCGCGACGATCTTTCCGGCAGCGATCGCCGTCGTGCTCGACGGGACGTCATCGATGCTCAACGTCCTGCCGTCGGAAGATTCTCCCCCGCTGTGGACCCTTTTGAACGGCTGGCATGGCCCTTTGATGCTGACGTTCTCCGGCACTGATGACCCCGTTCTCATCCCACCCGATCGGGATCGGGATCTGTGTTCCGTCCTGCGAGCGCACGCCCGCGAGGCACCTTTGGGTGTCGAGAAGGCGGCACTAGGTTTCGACGGGCCGCGGATCCTGATCACCGACAGCGCCGGATGGCAGGAATCGCGAATCATGCATGCCTTCTTCAGCGCGGTGATCGTTCTACGCGACGATCGCGGTCGCTTCGATCTGACGGTCTCTACCGGCTCCCCCGGGGACGTCGTCGACCGCCTCGTGCGCGCGCTGCGAGACACCGCCCCTTCCCATTGAGAGAGAGGGCCTCATCGCTTCGTCCTCAGCTCGCTGCCTCGCTTGACCTTCCCCAACGCCGACGTCGCCGTCACCCGCGCCTTCGCCGGCGCGCGCTGCGCCTCCACCTCCCGGATCACTTCGATGAACGCGCGCAGCGCCGCGGGCATCAGGCGGCTGCTCGGGTAGTAGAGGTGGTGCCCGGGAATCGGTGGCGTCCAGTCGTCGAGCACGGTGACCAGCGTCCCTGCGGCGATCTCCGCCTCCGCCTTCGTGGACCAGACATAGGCGAGACCCATCCCCTTGGCCGCCGCCTCGACCATCAGCCCGATGTGATCGAGCGTCAACGACCCCGGCACGTCGACCTTCAACGATTGCCGCTGGCGCTCGAACTCCCAGCGGTACATCTTGCCGCTCGGCAGGCGGAAGCGGATGCAGCGGTGATCGGCGAGCGCTTCCGGCGTGCGCGGCGTGCCGTGCCGCGCGAGGTAGTCCGGCGACGCCACCACGATGAAACGCACGTCACCGCCGAAGGGCACCGCGACCATGTCCTGCGGCAGCGCCTCGCCGAGCCGCACACCGGCGTCGAAGCCCTCGGCGACGATGTCGACCAGCTTGCCTTCGGTGACCAGGTCCAGCTGCACGTCCGGATGCCGTTCGACGAACGCCGGCACGATGTCCCGCATGAGCTCGCCGGCCGCGATCTCCGAGACGTTGATCCGCAACCGACCCGACGTGCGCCCGCTCAGCGAGCCCAGATCGCCGAGCGCGTTGTCCAGCTCCGCCAGGATGGGCCCGACGTTGCGGGCGAGCTGCTGTCCGGCGTCCGTCGGCGCCACGCTGCGCGTCGTGCGGTTGAAGAGCCGCACGCCCAGCCGCTCTTCCATCCCCCGCACCAGATGGCTGAGGCTGGATGGCGACATCCCCAGTTCGTCCGCCGCCGCGCGGAAGGACTGGTGACGCACGATGGCCAAGAACGCGGTCAGTTCCGCCAGGCTGGGGCGCTCAGTCATGAGCCCCCTCTGCGCGCTGATTCATGAAGATTCCCCACTAGCTCGTTTCAATTCCTGAGCATAGACGCATCAATCGCCGGTTCCTAGAGTTCGTTCCACACCGCGCCGTCATTCCACCAGGCGCCGTGACACGACCAGCAAAGGAACCGCACCATGACCAGCACCCGACTTGTTTCCGCCGTGATGACGGGCGCCGTGATCGCATCGCTCGCGATGGCGATTCCCGCGGCCCGCGCAGCGACCGCCGCCGCTCAGGAGAAGGCCCAGGCCACGAGCGACAAGAGCGCCGTCAGCGCGGAGACCGCCGCCAACAAGGCGGCCGTCGACTCGATGCTCCGCCGCTGGATGGGCGGCGACTACGGCGCGTTGCAGCCGATGCTCGCCGACGACATCGAATGGACGATCGCCGGCCACTCGCTCGTCGCCGGCACGACGCGCAGCCGCGACGAGCTCAACCGCAACGTGCTCGGCCCGTTCGGCGCGCGCTTCGCGCAGTCGCAGGACCGCTTCCGCCCGCGCACCATCCACGCGGTCTACGCCGACGGCGACACCGTCGTCGCGCACTTCTCCGCCGCCGGCACGACCAACGCCGGCAAGCCTTACGCGAACCGCTACGTCTGGATGCTGACGATGCGCGACGGCAAGGCCGTCCGCGTCACGGCCTTCTTCGACAGCATCGCCTTCGACGAGTTCTGGCGGCAGAACCCGATCGCGACGAACTGAGTTCCCCCGTTTCCCCACCTTTCCCGCCTTCCCTCCCCGGCCCTCCGCATTCCCTCCCTCACCCGCTCATTCCCCACAAGGAGTTCCCCATGAAGACCTGGTTCATCACCGGCGCCTCGCGCGGCTTCGGCACCCTGTTCGTCAAGGAAGCGCTGGAGCGCGGCGACAACGTCGTCGCCACCGCCCGCAACGCCCGCGCCATCGTCGACAAGTTCGGCGACCACCCCCGGCTGCTCGCGGCCAACCTCGACGTCACCGACGAGGCGCAGGCCCGCGCCGCCGTCGAGCAGGCGGTCAAGCGCTTCGGCCGCATCGACGTGGTCGTCAACAACGCCGGCTTCGGCGTGCTGGGCGCGATCGAGGAGACCAGCGCCGCGGACGTGGAGGCGGTCTACCGCACCAACGTCTTCGGCCTGCTGGCGGTGACGCGCGCAGTGCTGCCGCAGCTGCGCAGGCAGCGCGCGGGTCATGTGATCAACATCTCGTCGATCGGCGGCTACCGCAGCGCGGCGGGCTTCGGCGTGTACGCCTCCACCAAGTTCGCCGTCGAAGGCATCAGCGAGGCGCTCGCCGATGAAGTGATGCCGCTGGGCATCCACGTGACGATCGTCGAGCCGGGCTACTTCCGCACCGACTTCCTCGACGGCGGCTCACTGACGACGACGCCGTCCACGATCCCGGACTACGCCGACACGCCGGTCGGCGCGGTGCGCCGCATCGCCGCCGACCTGAACCACCAGCAGCCGGGCGATCCAGCGCGCCTGGCGAAGGCGCTGTTGCAGGTGGTCGATGCGGAACAGCCGCCGCTGCGCATGCCGTTCGGCTCCGACACCGTCGCGGCGATCGAGCAGAAGAACGCGTTCGTCGCCGGGGAACTCGCCCAATGGCGAGCGCTGGCGGTGTCGACGGACTTTCCGACTTCACCCTGAGTTCACACAGGGCTCATCCTGAGCTCGAAACGCGTGGCGAGACTGGGTCCTTCACCTTCAGGAAAGGACCCGTCCCGCCATGAACCGCTTTCTCGCTTCCGTGCTCATCGGGCTGCTGGTGTGGAACGTCTCGACCGCGCTCCTCATCGACGTCTACGTCCCTTCGCCTTGCAACGCCGCCGGTCGCTGCGACGGCGACATGGCCTTCACGCTCAAGGTCGTCGGCATCTGGTTCGGCATGTTCTGGGCGACCTCGGCCTCGGTGCTGCTCTACAACATCGTGTCGTGGAAGCGCGAGTGGGCGCGGCATCAGCAGCGGATGGCGTCGTGACCCGGACGGGGCCTGTCGATAACCGCTGGCCTCGTTCGTCGTTCGTCGTCTACCCTCGATGAACGCCAAGGAGCCCGCGATGACCGATGACCCCGTCCACACCTTCCTGCGCGACTACGCCGCTGCGGTCCTCGACCGCGATCTGCCGCGTTTCCTCGACCTGTACGCCGACGACGTCCAGGTCTTCGACAGCTGGGACCGCTGGGAGTACGCCGGCCGCGAGGACTGGGGCAGCATGATCGCCGCCTGGTTCGGCGGCATCCAGGACGTGCGCGTGCGCGTCACGGCGAAGGACGTCAAGGCCTGGCACGGCGGACAGGTTGCCGGAGGCTCGGCAACGCTGGCGTTCGCGGCGCTCGACGCCGACGGCCAGCCGTTGCGCGCGACGGAGAACCGTCTCACGGTGCTCCTGCGCAACGACGGCGGCAGGTGGCGTGTCGTCCATCAGCACACGTCCGTGCCGGTCGATTTCCAGAGCAAGCAGGTGGTGAGCCGCTGACGGTCCGGGGATCTCGATGCCTCGATGACCTCGAGCTCCGCAAGCGACGTTCGACTTCACATCGACCTCACCTTGCGCTCATGCTGTCTTCGACTGGCATGACGAGACTGGCCTCTCCTCAACGAGTGGACATCGATCCCGTCATGCCGCACTTCCACGTCTCCCTCCGCATGGGCCGCGATAAGCTTGGAGCCCCGTCGCCCGCCACCGCCACGCCCATGCCGAGCCCCCTCATCGAAGTCCGCCGCGCCTATTCGCAGGAGCAGGAAGTCCAGTTGATCGAAGCCGTACAGGACGCGCTGATCGAGGGCTTCAGGATCCCGGCGGAAGATCGTTGCGTACGCCTGATCGCCTACGAGCCGCACCGGTTCATCTATCCACCGCGTCTGTCGCGCCCTGAGTGCTACACGCTGGTCACGGTCACCGGTTTCGCCGGGCGGACGATCGAGGCGAAGCGTCGCCTCTATCGCAGCATCGTCGAACGCCTGGGGGCGCTCGACATCCCCGCCGATCACATCACGATCACGCTCAACGAAGTCGAGCGCGAGAACTGGGGACTGCGCGGCGGCGTGCCGGCGTCGGAGATCGACCTGGGGTTCAAGGTCGACGTGTGAGCGCCACGGCGCCTGCTGCGCGAGTCAGAGCGCCAGCCGGTGCGCCTGCAACGCCAGCAGGCCGTCGAAGATCAGCGAGTCGATCAGCTCGTGCGGGATATCGAGCGACGGTGAGACCTTCCAGCCCGCGCCGCCGGTCATCAGCGTGACCGGTGCCTGGCCGCAGCGCTTCAGGATGTGGCGGTGCATGCGCTCGATCGCGCCGGTGATCGCGTAGTTGCCGCCGCTGGTGAGCGCATCCGACGTGTTGGTCGGGAACTCGCGCACCTCGCCCGTCGGCACGCGCAGGCCGGCGGTGCCGCCCTCCAGCGAGCGCAGCATGATCCCGTGGCCCGGCAGGATCAGACCGCCGAGGAAACGTCCGTCCGCGTCCAGCGCATCGACGGTCACGGCGGTGCCCACCATCACGACGAGCGCCGGCTTGGCCGCCTGCCCTCGTCCGCGCGCCAGCACGTGGTGCCGCGCGCCGATCAGCGCGACGAAACGGTCCGCGCCCAGGCGCCCCGGATGGTCGTACCCGTTGGTCACACCGCCCGCCTGCGCGGAGGAGGCGACCCAGCGCGGCTCGATGTCCCAGATCTCCTCCATCTGCTCCTCGACGCGATGCCGCATCGCATCGCCGGCGACGTTGCTGCCGAGCATGCTGCCCGGCGCCGCGGGCAGCTTGGCCCAGTCGTTCTCGGCCAGCGTCTCGATGTTCTCCAGGAACTGCGCGCCGTGCGCCAGCATCGGGCTACCCGGTTGGGGGCCGGCATAAAGCGCCCACTTGAGGCGGGTGTTGCCGATGTCGATGGCCAGGAAGCTCATGGGGGAGATGCCAGCAAGTGTGGAGTACTTGGGAAATGTCAGTGCCGTGAGGGACAGGGCGGCAGGTTAGCAGTGTTTGTCCTCAAGCCGGTGCACCGGACAGCCGATTTAGGATTGAATCGAGGCTCGTCGCACCACCCCGGGGCGACGCCGTCGACACAACAACAAGGCTCCGGACCGATGAAGTTCTCCATCGCCACGCGACTGTGGATCCCCGTCGCCGTCATGTCCGTCATGACCGTCGTCATGACGCTGGGAGCGGCATCCCGGACGCGTTCCCTGCTGGAAGTCGCCCAGGTGACACAGGAGCGGCAGCAGCAGCGCTTCGAGCTCGCGCTGCGCTGGCGCGGCCTGACCGAGGCCAACGCGAGCCGCGTGCAGGCCGGGCTGGCGGCCAACGACAACGCCGTCGCCGACGCGATGAAGGGCGACATCGCCCGCACCACCGAGACGATCAACGAGGTGCAGAAGCAGCTCGAGGCGCTGGCCGAGGGCGATGAAGACAAGGCCGCGATGGCGAAGATCGCCGAGCAGCGCAAGGCCTACATCGCCGTGCGCAACGATGCCAACAAGCTGAAGGCCGGCGGCGACAACGACGGCTCGCACCAGGCGTTGAAGCAGAAAGTCGTTCCCGCGATCGAGCAGTACCTGGCCGCGCAGCAGGACTTCGTCGTGCTGCAGCAGAAGCGCTCCGCGGCGCTGCGCGAAGCCGCCGGCGCCGAGCGCATGCGCACCGTGTGGGGTGTGGCGGCGCTGATGGCGGTGATCGTCGGCCTGCTGGCGGCGGCCACCGCGTATTTCGTGCGGACCATCTCGGCGCCGCTGAAGTCGCTGATGTCGGAGGCTGAGCGCATCGGCGAGGGCGACCTGTTCCACGTCGAACGCGATTACCGCGAGGACGAGATCGGCGACGTGCAACGCGCGCTAGCCGCGATGAAGAGCTCGCTGCGCAAGGTCATCCGCGAAGTGCGCGCGAGCGCCGACGGCATGCAGACCGCGAGCCAGGAGATCGCCAGCGGCAACCAGGACCTGAGCCAGCGCACCGAGCAGACCGCGTCCAACCTGCAGCAGGCGGCGTCATCGCTGTCGCAGCTGACCGGCACGGTGCAACAGAGCGCCGAGAGCGCGCGCACCGCCAACCAGCTCGCGGGCAGCGCGGCCGAAGTGGCCCAGCGCGGCGGCACGGCGGTGGGCGACGTGGTGGGCACGATGGCGCAGATCGATGCGTCGGCCAAGAAGATCAACGACATCATCGGGACCATCGACGGGATCGCGTTCCAGACCAACATCCTGGCGCTGAATGCGGCGGTCGAGGCGGCGCGCGCCGGTGAGCACGGCAAGGGCTTCGCGGTGGTGGCGTCCGAGGTCCGGGCGCTGGCGCAGCGCAGCGCCGGTGCGGCGCGCGAGATCAAGGCGCTGATCGGCGACAGCGTGACCAAGGTGGAGGTCGGCTCGCAGCAGGTGCGCGACGCCGGCGCGACGATGAACGAGATCGTCGCCAGCGTGCAGCGCGTGTCGGACATCATCGGCGAGATCAGCGCGAGCACAGTGGAGCAGAGTCAGGGCATCGGCAGCGTGAACGGGTCGGTGGCGCAGCTGGACCAGATGACGCAGCAGAACGCCGCGCTGGTCGAGGAATCGGCGGCCGCCGCCGAATCGCTCAGCGAGCAGGCGCGCAAGCTCACCGCGCTGGTGGGGCACTTCAAGGTCAGCGATCCCAAGCCGAAGCCGGGCGATGCGATGAACGTCGCAGCGGCGCCCGCGCCGATCGCCCGCACGACGGCACCGGTTGCAAGAGCCGCGGCCGCCCCGCGTCCTGCGACAACGCCGGTCGCCAAGCAGCCGCTGGCTCCGAAGCCATCGACTGCGACCAAGATGCCGATGGCCAAGACCGCGAGCAAGGCCAGCTCGCCCAAGCCGATGGCAAAGCCTGTCACCAAGGCGCCCGTGCCGAAAGCACCCGCCGCGACACATACACCAAAACCGCCGGTGCCAACCCCGTCGGGACCCAGCGCAACAGCGGCTCCCGACGGCGATTGGGAGACTTTTTGATCTAGCGCAACGACCTCTTGAATAGAGGTCGTTTTGCTTTGGGAATGGGTTTTGGACGTCCGCGTCCGGATTAGGCTGACTGCCCTCTCCAACTTTCTGCGGACGTAGCATGCACTTCATCCCGCATCCCGACGATGCCCCCTCTCCAGTCCCCGACCGCCACTTCGCCACGATGGCCACTCTGAATCTTGGATTGCCCGACGACCTGCTGGCTTATCTCGACGAGCAGGCGTTTGCGCACGGACACGACGACAGCGCGCAATACGTCGTCGAGGTTCTCCATCAGCATCGCGAAAGGCAAGCGCTGAAGAGTCGACTGATCAACAGCATCAAGTCCGGTCCGGCCGGTTTCGCGGACGACCAGTACTTCAAGGAACTGCTTGAGGAGGCCGAGGCAGAAGATGCCAGGCTCAGGAAGGGGGCGCGCGATGAACGCTAAACCCATCATCCTCCAGGTCGATGCACGCAAGTCCATCAGCGAGATCATGTCGTTCTACGTGCGAGAGGGCGGCCTGCTTCCGGCGGCTCGTTTCCACGGCGTACTCCACCGGGCCATCGTTCAGATCGGCACTTCGCCCGCCATCGGCTCCCGACGCTGGGCGGAGGCCTTGAACATGACGCGGCTTCGACATTGGCGGGTCGGGCACAAGTTCCCGCAGGAGGTCTTCTATATTGAGACCGAGGACCATGTACGCGTGATCGACGTGATTCACGAGCGTCGTGACAAGACGCAATGCCTTAGCCGCGACTGACATCCTTCATCGATTCGTGAGCATCGAAAGACTAGCGCCATGAGCATTCCACGCAGCCGGCTGGATCACATCGACTACAACGACATCGCGACCGGGCGCCGGCTCGACCCGGTCCATCCAGGAACCCTTCTTTCGGCGGAGTTCATCGAGCCGCTCGGCCTGACCCGCTATCGCGTTGCCAAGGCGATTGGCGTGCAGCAGCGCCGCATCGACGAGATCTGCACAGGCGAACGCTCGATCTCTGCCGACACTGCCGTCCGGCTCGGTCTCGCGTTCGGCGTAGATCCGCGGTTCTGGCTCAACCTCCAGGCGCAGTACGACATCGAGGTCATCCTGCAGGCGCACGGTGATCAGCTGGTAGAGGAAATCGACGCGCTGGCCGCCTGAGCGATGCGCAGCGCCGACTCGCTCCATCCCTGGCAAGTCTCCGCCGGCGGCATCACCGGCCTGATCCTGAGCATCGGCCTGGCCCGCTTCGCCTACACGCCGGTACTGCCGCTGATGCAGCATCAAGCCGGGCTCGGCGACGCGATGGGCGGCACGCTCGCCGCCGTCAACTACGCCGGCTACATGAGCGGCGCCGTCCTCGCCGCGCTCATCGACGATCCGCGCTGGCGATCGCGGCTCTACTTCTGGGGCATGCTGCTCGGGCTCGTCGCCACCGCGATGATGCCGCTTGCGCCCAACCTCGCACTGTGGGCCGTTTCGCGCTACCTCGGCGGACTCAGCGGAGCCGCCGGCATGCTGCTCGGCTCCGGCCTCGTGCTGGGCTTCCTGATGCGTGCGGGCAGACGTCCGGAACTCGGCGTCCACTTCATGGGACTCGGCCTGGGCATCGTCGTCTCCGCCATCGGCGCGATGGCGATGGACCAACTCGCGCTCGACTGGGCCGGACACTGGTGGGGCTTCGTCGTCATCGGCGTGCCGCTGCTCGCGATCACCTGGCGGTGGCGTCCGCCCGTGCCGCCACCCGCCACAGCCGCGCTTGGCACTGGCGCGCCCAGTTCCCGGTGGATGCGTTGGATGATCGCCGGCTACTTCTGCGCCGGCTGGGGCTTCGTCATCAGCGCCACTTTCATCGTCACCATCGTCGAGCGCCAACCGTTGCTGCATGGCCAGGGGCCGTGGGCCTGGCTGCTCGTCGGACTCTCCGCCACGCCAGCCGTTTTCCTCTGGGACCGCGTCGCGCGACGCTTCGGGGATCTCAACGCGCTGCTCGCCGCCTTCGCGCTGCAGATCGTCTCCGTCGTGTTGCCGATGCTGTCCGGCAGCCTCGTCGCTGCGCTCACCGGCGCGCTGCTCTACGGCGCGACCTTCATCGGCCTCGTGAGCCTCACCCTCGCACTCGTGGGCCGGCGCTCGCCCGGCAACCCGGGGAAGGCGATGGCGCGCCTCACGCTGAGCTACGGCGTCGCGCAGGTCACGGCGCCCGCCCTCGCCGGCGCGATGGCGCAAGCCAGCGGCAGCTACCGCGCTTCACTCTGGCTGACCGCCGCCGTGCTCACCGTCGGCATGCTGATCATGCTCAGACTACGCAGCCTGGAAGCGCGCGGCGACGCGTGAGTCGTCGATGTCGGTCATCGAGCCCATCTTGCGCTCGAGGCCGACATCCGCGCGCCATTGCGGCGACAACGCCACCACCTCGCCGATGACCAGCAGCGCCGGGCTCGGCAGTCCCTCGCGCTCGATGGCGGCGGGCAAGTCGGCGAGCGTCGTGAAACACTCGCGCTGACGCGGCGTGTAGGCAGCGCTCACGATGACGGCGGGCGTCTCCGCGGCCAAACCACCGTGCTGCAATGACTGCGCGATCACCGCGGCGCGCGTCAGACCCATATAGACAACGAGCGTGAGCCGGCTGCGCGCCAGCGCCTCCCAATCCGGCGCGATGCCGTGCTCGCCGTTGTGGCCGGTCACGAAGGCCACGCCCGGTGTGCAGCGCCGGTCCGTCACCGGCACGCCGACCGACGCCGGCGCCGCGAGGCCCGCGGACAGTCCGTTGATCACCTCGACCTCGATCCCGGCCTCGCGCAGCGCATCGACCTCCTCGCCGCCGCGTCCGAATACAAACGGATCGCCGCCTTTCAATCGGACGACGCGTGCGCCGGACCGGGCCTCGCGGATCATCAGCTCGTGGATGAAGCGCTGCTCCGTCGACACGCAGCCGCCGCGCTTGCCCACGCGCAGCACGCGCGCGGAAGCCGGCAGACAGGCCAGCACGCGCGTGTCGACGAGGTCATCCGTCAGCACGACCTCAGCCTGCTGCAGGCGCTTCAGCGCCTTGACCGTGAGCAGCTCTGGATCGCCCGGACCCGCGCCGACGAGGGACACACAAAGAGGTCGGGTGGTCTGACTGGCGATCGGGCTGGCATCGAGCGGGCTCATGTCGGTTCCTTCACTTGATTCGAGACGGGCATCGCAGGGATCGGCGGCGACGGCGATGAGGCGGCGGTCTTTGATCCGACGGTCTGCACGAGGCGCCTCAACGCCGGCAGGCACGAGCCGCATTGCGTGCCGCAGCGCAGCTCGCCTTGCAGGGCGGCGAGGCGAGCCTCGGACGTCTCGTCCGGCCGGCGGCGGAGGCACGCGGCGATCGCGTCCTCGCGCACGTTGAAGCAATTGCAGATCTGCGGACTGACCGCCGCCGCAGGCTGCTCCGCATCGGGCGCCAGCAGGCGGCGTCCGTACGGCGCGACGGGCGCGCGCTCGCGCCAGAGCGCGTCAAGCCACTCGGCTTCGCTGCCCTCGCCGACGCGCATCAACGCCTGCAATCGCGCCTCCGCGCCTTCGCCGTCGAGTCGCAACGAGCGACTGCGTCCGCGACGTCCATCGGCATAACGCAGCACGCCGACGCCATTCAGCTGGAGCACCGCCGCCAGCGCCTGCACGACAGGCGCCGGCGGCGGCTCTGCAAACGCCAGCTCCAGACTCCACCCTTCCATCGCCTCCTGCGCTGGTCCCGGCAGGCAGCAGGCGTAATCGGCCTCCGCCATCAGCGCGCGCAGCTGACTCCGCAAGGCGGCGCCTTCGCCGGGCCGGATCCACGCAGCGCCAAACACCCGCCACGGCAGGTCGACCGCCTCGACGGCCACGGCGGTGAACTTCAATTCAGGCTGCCGGGAATCGGGGCAGTACGCGGGCTGCGTCAGCGCGTTGATGCCCGACAGGCCGCGCCCGCCGAGGAACTCGCTGCCCCAGTGCATCGGCAGCCAGGCCTGCTGTGCGCCGGCTCCGTCGTCCGCACGCAGCGGCACGATCAGCTCGCCGCGCCGCGAGCGCACGCGGACCAGCGTCCCCGCCTTCAATCCGCGACGGTCCATGTCCTGCGGATGCATCGTCACCGCCGGTCCCGGCTCACCGGCGAAGAGCTTCGCCACGGTGCCGCTGCGGCTCATGCCGTGCCACTGATCCCGCAGGCGTCCGGTGCTCAGCGCCAGCGGGAACTTCGCGTCCTGCACCTCCGCGGTCGATGCGAAGGGCTTCGTGATGAAGCGGGCCCGTCCATCCGCATGAGCGAACGCTCCGTCCTCGTAGAGCCTCGCCTTGGCCCCGCTCGCGCCGACTGGCCATGGCCACTGGCGCGGCGCCTCCTCCAGCATCGGATAGCTCAAGCCGCCGATGTCCAGGTCCCGCCCGAGCGTCGCCTCGCGATGCTCCAGCCAGAGCTGCTCCTCGCGATCCCACGCGAAGAGCGACGAACCCGTCGGCCGCAGCACCGCTTCAACACGCCGCGCCACGTCGCGCACGATGCGCCAATCCGCGCGGGAATCGCCGGCCGGCGGCAGCGCCGCGCGCACGCGGCTGATGCGCCGCTCGCTGTTGGTGACGGTGCCTTCCTTCTCCGCCCAGGTCGCCGCCGGTAGCACCACGTCGGCAA
The DNA here is from genome assembly GCF_036486225.1 of Roseateles sp. Classification (GTDB taxonomy): domain Bacteria; phylum Pseudomonadota; class Gammaproteobacteria; order Burkholderiales; family Burkholderiaceae_C; genus Roseateles. Next base: position 23,393 of record NZ_DASVNZ010000143.1, read on the forward strand.
ACGCAGCCGTCGCCGTGCCCGCGAAGGCTTCCTGGAGGATCACCAGTTCGCAGCGCTCCAGCGCCGCGCGCACCAGCGCCTGATCCGGCATCGACTGCGCCGGGTTCGTGCACGCGATCCACAGCGCCTTCACCTCGCCGCGCGCGGCCGCCTGGAACAGCTCGACCGCCGTCTTGCCCGGCCGCTCCGGCAGCGCGTCCACGCCCCACAGCGCGGCGACCTCCGCGCGATGCGCCGGGTTGCCCGGGTCGCGGTGACCGGGCAGCAGCGTCGCCATGCCGCCGCTCTCGCGGCCGCCCATCGCGTTGGGTTGGCCCGTCAACGAGAACGGCCCCGCGCCCGCGCGCCCGATCTGCCCCGTCGCGAGATGCAGATTGATCAGCGCCGTGTTCTTCGCCGCACCGCTGCTGCTCTGGTTCAACCCCATGCAGTACAGCGACAAGCTCGCCGGCGACTGCGCGAACCACTGCGCGGCCTGCAGGATGTCCGATTCCTTCAGTCCCGTCAGCCGTGCTGATTCAGCTGGCGTCATCGTGCGCACGAGCGCCTTCAGCGCATCGAAGCCACTCGTGTGCTGCGCGATGAACGCGGCATCGATCCAGCCTTCCCAGATCGCCGCGTGCAGCATCCCGTGGAACAGCGCGACGTCGCTGCCGGGCTTCAGCGCCAGATGCAGGTCGGCGAACTCGGCCGTCTCGGTGCGACGGGGGTCGACCACGATGATCTTCATCCCCGGCCGCGCGGCGCGCGCTGCCTCGATGCGGCGGAACAGGATCGGATGCGCCCACGCCGTGTTGGCGCCGGCGATGAACAGGCAGTCCGTCTGCTCCAGGTCCTCGTAGCAGGTGGGCGGCGCGTCCGCGCCCAGCGACTGCTTGTAGCCGACGACCGCCGAGCTCATGCACAGGCGCGAGTTGCTGTCGATGTTGTTCGTCCCGATCAGTCCGCGCGCCAGCTTGTTGAACGCGTGATAGTCCTCGGTCAGCAACTGCCCCGAGATGTAGAAGCCGATCGCATCCGGACCGTGCTCCGCGCGGATCGCCAGCAGCCGATCGGCGAGGCGCTGCGTCGTCGTGTCCCAGTCCAGCGGCTGGAGCGGCGCATCACGCGTCGCCCGCCACGCCGGCTGCAGCAGCCGCTGCTGCGCGCGCACCAGCGGCGTCGCGGTCAGATGCAGCGTCGATCCTTTGGTGCAGAGGCGTCCGAAGTTCGCCGGATGCTCCGGATCGCCACGCACGCCGACGATCTGCGCCTGTGCGCCGTCCCCGGTCGCATCGATCAGCACACCGCAGCCCACGCCGCAGTACGGGCAGGTCGAGCGCGTCGTGCGCGTGGTGCGGATGTCCGGGTTCATCGTCGACAGCGGCTCGGCGACCACGTCCGCGCCGCTCAGCAGGCCACGCGCGTGCAGGGACCGGCCTTCACCGCCGGCAGATCGATCCCGACGGTGTCGAGCTCCTCGCGGTCCAGCAGCACGACGCCGTCCTCGACCTTCACCTGGAACACGGGCGTGCGGCCTTCATCGGGCTCGCGGGCGCAGCCGTTCTCCAGCGCGATGGTCCAGTTGTGCAGCGGACACGCGACCGCGTTGCCGAACACGATGCCCTGGCTGAGCGGCCCCGCCTTGTGGGGGCAGCGATCGAGCAGCGCATGCACGCGGTCGTCGGCGGTGCGGAACAGCGCGACCTGCGGTCCCTTCTCACGGGCGACGCGTCGCGATCCCAGCACGGGGATGTCGGCCACGGTGCAGACGGAGATCCAGTTCGTCATCGGGTGCTCCTCACGCTTGGACGGTGGCTTGAACGGTAGGCTGAACCGCCGGCTGAACGGTCGGCTGAACGCCGGACTGGACCGTGGCGACGGGCTCGAACTGCCGCACGTCGACCTGTGCCTTGGCGAACTCGAACCACGGGTCCGGCTCGCCGTCGAGCGCGAACTGCAGTTCGGCCCACAGCGCCTTGCGTCCCTCGTGGTCATCGAGGATGCGGCGCTTCACATGGTCCAGACCCACGCGACTGACGTAGTGCACGGTGCGCTCCAGGTACCAGCCTTCCTTGCGGTAGAGCTGCATGAACGCGCCGGTGTATTCCATGACCTCTTCCGAGGTCTTGAGCTTGACGAGGAAGTGCGCGACCTCGGTCTTGATGCCGCCGTTGCCCGCGACGTACATCTCCCAGCCCGAGTCCACGCCGATGATGCCGACGTCCTTGATGCCGGCCTCGGCGCAGTTGCGCGGGCAGCCGCTGACGGCGAACTTCACCTTGTGCGGCGCGTACATCCGCCACATCGCGCGTTCCAGGTCCTTTCCCATCTGCGTGCTGTCCTGGGTGCCCATGCGGCACCATTCGGAGCCGACGCAGGTCTTCACCGTGCGCAGCGCCTTCGCATAGGCGTGCCCGCTGGGCATCCCGATGTCGCGCCAGACGTCGACCAGATCCTCTTTGCGGACGCCCAGCAGGTCGATGCGCTGGCCGCCGGTCACCTTGACGGTCGGGATCTTGTACTTGTCGACGGCGTCGGCGATCCGACGCAGCTCATCGGCGGTTGTCTCCCCGCCCCACATCCGCGGGATCACCGAGTAGGTCCCGTCCTTCTGGATATTCGCGTGACTGCGCTCGTTGATGTAGCGCGACTGCGGATCGTCGACGGCCTCCTTGGGCCATGACGACAGCAGGTAGTAGTTGAGCGCCGGCCGGCAGGTCGCGCAGCCGTTGGGCGTCTTCCAGTTCAGGTGCGCGTAGACGTCGCCCAGCTTGATCAGGTGGTCCTTGAAGATGGCGTCGCGCACTTCCTGGTGGCTCAGCTCGGTGCAGCCGCAGATCGCCTTCTTCTTCGGCGCGGACGAGTAGTCGCCGCCGGCGGTGAACATCAGCAGCTGTTCGACCAGGCCGGTGCATGACCCGCAGCTCGCGCTCGCCTTGGTGTGCTTGCGCACCTCCTCCAGCGTGAACAGGCCCTTCTCCTTGATCGCCTTGCAGACGGCGCCCTTGGTGACGCCGTTGCAGCCGCAGACCTCGTCGCTGTCGGCCATCGCGGCCGCCTTGTTGTGGCCCTGGTGGCCGACGTCGCCGATGTTGCTCTCGCCGAACATCAGCTTGTCGCGGATGTCGCCGATCTTGCGGCCCTCGCGCAGCAGCTTGAAGTACCAGCTGCCGTCGACGGTGTCACCGTACAGGCAGGCGCCGACGAGCTGGTCCTCCTTGATGACCAGCTTCTTGTAGACGCCGGCAAAGGGATCGCTCATCACGATCTCCTCGGTGCCCTCGCCGCCCATGAAGTCGCCGGCGGAGAACAGGTCGATGCCGGTGACCTTGAGCTTGGTGCTGGTCTGGCTGCCGAGGTAGCGGCCGATGCCGAACTGCGCCAGGTGGTTCGCGCAGACCTTGCCCTGCTCGAACAGCGGCGCGACCAGGCCGTAGGCGATGCCGCGGTGCGCGGCGCATTCGCCGACCGCGTAGACGCGGGGATCGGTGACCGTCTGCAGCGTGTCGGTGACGACGATGCCGCGGTGGCAGTGGAGGCCGGCGCTCTCGGCCAGCGCGGTGTTGGGACGGATGCCGGCGGCCATCACGACGAGGTCGGCGGGGATCTCTTCACCGTCCTTGAAGCGGACCGCCATCACGCGGCCGTCCTTGTCGCCGATGAGGGCCTCGGTCTGCGCGCCCATGCGGAAACGCAGGCCGCGCTCCTGCAGCGACTTGCGCAGCAGGTCGCCGGCCTGGTCGTCGAGCTGGCGTTCCATCAGCCAGCCGGCGATGTGGATGACGGTGACCTGCATGCCGCGCAGCATCAGGCCGTTCGCGGCCTCCAGGCCGAGCAGCCCGCCGCCGATGACCACGGCGTGGCGGTACTTGGTCGCCGCCTCGATCATCGTGTTGGTGTCGGTGATGTCGCGGTAGCCGATCACGCCCTCGAGCTCCTTGCCGGGCACCGGCAGGATGAAGGGATTCGAGCCGGTGGCGATCAGCAGGCGGTCGTATTCGGCCTCGGTGCCGTCCTCCGCGATCACCTTGCGCTTGATGCGGTCGATGGTCTTCACCGCCTTGCCCAGGTGCAGCGTGATGCCGTTGTCCTCGTACCAGGACAGCGGATTCAGGATGATCTCGTCCAGCGTCTGCTCGCCGGCCAGCACCGGGCTCAGCAGGATGCGGTTGTAGTTGGGATGCGACTCGGCGCCGAAAACGGTGATGTCGTAGAGATCGGGGGAGATCTTCAGCAGCTCCTCCAGCGTCCGCACGCCGGCCATGCCGTTGCCGATCATCACGAGCTTCATCTTCTTCATGGCGGGTGCTCCGGCTGGGGTGTTCAGAGGCGCGAGTTCGGTGGTGGCGTTCATGCGGAGCGCTCCATGCGGAAGTTGGCGTTCGGGAGAGCCCGGCCCTCACCCCTGCCCTCTCCCGCAAGCGGGAGAGGGAGTGAGAGGGGTGCCCGCGCGGCGGTGGCAGCGGTAGCAGGGGTTGGGGTGGTGGTGGACTCGGAGGGGTGCGCGCGGCCGCCGGCGCCGACCCAGGTGCGGGTCCAGCGGGCCTGCATCACGCGCAGCAGGCCGAGCATCGCGAGCGCGAAGACGGCGAAGGCCGCGAAGCCCCACGCGTAGGTGCCGGCCCACTGCTTGGACAGGCCCATCAGGTTGGGCACCGCGCCGCCGCCGAGGGCGCCGATCTCGCCGATCATCGAACCGGCCACCGCGGTGGCGGCGGGCCAGCGCAGCGGCACGAGCTGGAAGAGCGCGCCGTTGCCCGCGCCCAGCGCGCCGAAGCAGACGACCAGCAGCGCCGTCGTCAGCACCAGAGAACCGTCGGCGAGTCCGACCAGCAGCAGCGACGCCGTCACCACCGCCAGCACCGTCGTCAGCGCGTTGATGCCGCCCCAGCGGTCCGACAGCGCGCCGCCGACGACGCGGACGGCCGCGCCCATGAAGGCGGCGAGCATCGTGAGCTGGCCGGCCGCCACCTTGGAGACGCCGAACTGGTCGTGGTAGTAGGTCGGCAGGAAGGTCGTCAGGCCGATGAAGCCGCCGAAGGTCACCGCGTACAGCAGGCTGAAGGCCCAGCCATCCTTCTCGAACAGGCAGGCGACGTGGTCGCGCAGGCCGGCGTGGGTGTCGACGTCGGGCGGCTCCTTCGCGAAGACCACCATCACGAGCATCGGCACCGCAATCGCGGCGGCGGCGATCGCGTAGACGCTCTGCCAGCCCAGCCACTGCGCCAGCGGCGGGGCCACCAGCACCGACACCGCCGTGCCCACGTTGCCGGCGCCGACCAGCCCCATCGCCAGGCCCTTGTACTTCGGCGGATACCAGCCCGAGCCCAGCGACATCGCCACGCCGAAGCTCGCGCCGGCGATGCCCAGCAGCACGCCCATCGCGAGCAGATCGCCGTAGCTCTCGACCATGAAGTAGCCGTAGCTCATGGCGACGGCGATCAGCGCCATCTCGACCAGGGTCGCGTTCTTGCGGCCGATGTACTGCGACAGCACGCCCAGCGGGAAGCGCATCAGCGCGCCGGCCATGATGGGGATGGACAGCATCAGGCCCTTCTGCGCGGCGGTGAGCTGGTAGGCCTCGCTGATGAAGGGCGCGAGCGCGCCGTTCAGCACCCAGATGCAGCAGGAGCAGGCGAAGTACAGGAACGCCGCGCCCAGGGTGGGGGCGTGGCCGGAGCGCAGGAAGGTGCGGAACGCTGCCATGGCGGAAGTGCTGTGGGTGGCTGGAAACGAAAAAAGGCCGCGTCGAGCACGGGGCTCGGCGAGGCCTTCTGACGGATGGGGCAACGGATCGCAGGCGATCCGAAGCGAAGACCGCGGGACCGTGGCCCCGCGAGGGTGCGGCGCGTCGTTGCGCCACGCCGGAGACTTCGCAAGTCGCATGCCAGCGAGCGCGACGGTCGGGATTTCTTCAACGCCGGAGCGCTGCAGGCTTATGCTGCGGCGCTTCGTCGGCGTTGCGACGCACATCCGTCGTTCGCTGCCGCCCTCCTCTGTCACGCCCTGGTTCCAGCCCCTGCCCGAGGCCATGTCCGATCCCCACGCACCGACCGGTTCCGATCCCGATGACGACGCGACATTGCCGCGTCGGGTGCTACTGCTGGGCGCCGATGCGCTGGCCGACGACCCCGGCGCGCACTGGATTGCAGCGGCCATGCACCACCCGGAGCGCGACAGCTTGGTGCACACCGCACAGGAACGGGACGCGGAGGCGTTCGTGCTCGACCTCAGCGACGCCTTCCGGTCGAACACCTCCGATTGGCTGGACGCACTCGAAGCGGCCCCGTTGAACCTGCCGGGCGTCTGCGTGGCGCCGCACGCCGACCGCCTGCCCGTCGACTTCCAGCAGCGCGCAATGGCGCTCGGCGTGCAGGTGCTCCTGGAATCGATGCCCGAACCCGCGGCGCTACGTCGCCAGCTGCGCTGGGCCATCGGCTCATTCAACCGCTTCTCGGCGCTGCGGGCACAACTGGACGATCGCAAGTGGACCGACCGCGCGAAGGGGCTGCTGATGTCGGCTCGCGAGCTGGATGAAGAGAGCGCGTTCCGCCTGCTGCGCGATGCGGCCATGCACGCGCACCTGCGTTTGGGTGAGGTGGCGCGGTCCGTCGTGCAGTCGGCGCAGCTGGCGGAAGCGGTGAACCTCGCCGGCCAGCAGCGCATGCTCAGCCAGCGGCTGCTGAAGCTGATGGCGCAGCGTGCCGCCGGCATCGAGGTCAAACGCGCGAAGGCGTTGCAGGATGAGTCCTGCGTCCGTGTGAACGCCAACCTGGCGCGGCTACCCGCGCTGGTGACGGGCCTCCCGCCGTCGACCGGCGCACCGATCCAGCTCGTCGATCCCGTGATCGACGCCTGGCATCGGCTGGAGCCCCTGCTGATCGGCAAGCCCGCGACCGAAGCGCTCGCCGCCGCCGATGCGGCCGCGCAGGATCTGCTGACGCACTCCGACGCGCTGGCGACGGCGCTTGCGGCCTCGGGCGGCGGCAAGCCGCTGCACGTCGTCAACGTCTGCGGACGGCAGCGCATGCTGAGCCAGCAGCTGGCGAAGGAGGCCCTGCTCGCGGACCTGCTGCCGGGTCGCGATCCGGTCGTGCTGCTCGACAGCCTGGATCGCTTTGCCGCGGGCCTCGCGGAGCTGGAGTCTTCGCCGCTGTCGAGCGACGCGATCCGCGCACTGCTTGCCGAAGTCGGCGCCGAATGGCTGCGGCTGATGCGCAGCGTGCGCGTCACCCACGGCCGCGAAGCGGCCGAAGGGCTGGCGCGCAGCAGCGAGGTGATGCTCGATCGGCTGGAATTGCTCACGGTGCATTACCAACAGAGTCTGCAGATCATCCTGGGCTGAAGGCTTCAGGACTTCCACGGCACGCAGTCAAGCGGCCCGTGACTCCACGTGCCGATGCCGCGTGTAGAGGAAATCGATCACCGCCTTGCGCGCATGCACGTAGGTCGGATCCTCGGCCAGCGCGACGCGATCGCGCGGACGCGCCAGCGTGACGGGCAGGATTTCTCCGATCGTGGCGGCCGGGCCGTTGGTCATCATCACGATGCGGTCGGACAGCAGCACCGCCTCGTCCACGTCGTGCGTGACCATCACCACCGTGCTGTGCGTCGCCGCGACGATCTTCAGCAGCTCGTCCTGCAGATGCGCCCGCGTCAGCGCATCCAGCGCGCCGAAAGGTTCGTCCATCAGCAGCACCTTGGGCTCCATCGCCAACGCCCGGGCGATGCCCACGCGCTGCTTCATGCCGCCCGAGATCTCATGCGGCCGCTTGAACATCGCGTGGCTCATGCCGACGAGGTGCAGCGCCTCTTCCGTCCGCGCCATCAGACGCGGACGCAGCTCGCGGCCGCCGAACACCGACTCCACCGCCAGCAGCACGTTGTCGAAGCAGGTCAGCCACGGCAGCAGCGAATGGTTCTGGAACACGACCGCGCGCTCAGGCCCAGGCCCGGCGATCTCGCGGCCGTCGCACAGCAGCCCGCCGTCGGTGGGCCGCAGCAGCCCGGCGATCAGGTTCAGCAGCGTCGACTTGCCGCAGCCCGAATGGCCGATCAGCGTCACGAACTCGCCCTTGGCGATGTCCAGGTCGATCTCGCGCAGCGCATGGAATCGGCCCTTGCGGCTGGCGAAGACCATCTCGGCCTGCTGCACACGAATGAAGGGAGTGCTCATCGGAATCTCCTTGAATCAGGAGGCCCGGAAACGGGCCGACATATCAAGCGGAGCCCGTGGAACTGGCTCTGCCAGGCCACCGGGCTCGCCCCCTTGAGGGGGCCGGCGAAGCCGGTAGGGGGTGGTCCTAATCATCGAAGCTGAAGCGCTTGGCGAGCGCCATCAACAGCCACTCCAACATCAGCCCCACGATCCCGATCACGAAGATCGCGATGATGATGTGCTGCACGTTGAGGTTGTTCCACTCGTCCCAGACCCAGAAGCCGATGCCGACGCCGCCGGTCAGCATCTCCGCCGCGACGATCACCAGCCACGCGGTGCCCACGGACAGCCGCACGCCGGTCAGCATGTAGGGCAGCACGGCGGGGAACAGGATGCGCGTCACCAGTTTCCACTCCGACAGCCGCAGCACGCGCGCGACGTTCAGGTAGTCCTGCGGCACGCGCTGCACGCCGACCGCGGTGTTGACGACCATCGGCCAGATCGAGCAGATGAAGATGGTCCAGATCGCCGCCGGATTGGCGCTCTTGAACACCAGCAGCCCGATCGGCAGCCACGCCAGCGGCGACACCGGCTTGAGCAGGCTGATCAGCGGCGACAGCATGCGGCTCGCGAATTCGAAGCGGCCGATGATGAAGCCCAGCGGGATGCCCACCGCCGCCGCCAGACCGAAGCCCAGCGCCACGCGCTGCAGCGAGTTCAGGATGTTCCAGCCGATGCCCTGGTCGTTGGGGCCGTTGCGATAGAACGGGTCGGCGAAGAGCTTGACCGCCGCGTCCCATGTCGCGCCCGGGGTCGGGAAGGCCCCGCCCTTCATCGTCGCGACCTGCCAGACCAGCCACAGCAGGCCCAGGCCGCACACCGGCGGCAGCACGCGCATCCACACGGCGCGCCAGTCGATGCCCGCGCGCGGCGGTTTCGCTGCGGCTACCGGCGCGGCGACCGGCTCGTTGGCCGCGTCGCGCGCCAGCGGCAAGGGCGTGGCGACGGAGACGGTGACCGGCTCGCCGTTCACGTCACCCGGGGAATGGAAGACAGCACTGACCATGGGGGACTCCTGCATCGATCAGAAGGGAACTGGGAGAGATCTCGTCAGGCTCGGACCTTGAACGAATCGGCGTACTTCGCAGGATCCTTCGCGTCCCACACGACGCCGTCGAACAGCTTCGCCGAGCGCATCGTCTCCTTCGGCACCGACACGCCGAGCGCCGAGGCCGCCTGCTTGTAGAGCTCGACCTGATTCACCTGGCGCGCGACGCCGAGGTAGTCCGGGTGTTCCTTGATCAGCCCCCATCGCTTGTGCTGCGTCAGGAACCACATGCCGTCGGACAGCCAGGGGAAGTTGACCTGGCCGTCGTTGAAGAACTTCATGTAGTTGGGGTCGTCCCAGGTCTTGCCCAGGCCGTTCTGGTAGCGGCCCAGGATGCGCTGGTTGATCGCGTCGACGCTGGTGTTGACGTAGGCCTTGTCGGCGATGGTCTCGGCCATCTTCTGCTTGTTGGACAGGCTGGCGTCGATCCAGCGGCCGGCCTCCAGCACCGCCATGATCACGGCGCGCGCGGTGTTGGGGTACTTCTTGACGAAGTCGCCGGTGGTGCCCAGCACCTTCTCCGGATGGTCCTTCCAGATGTCCTGCGTGGTGGCCGCGGTGATGCCGATGCCGTCGATGATGGCGCGGTGGTTCCAGGGCTCGCCGACGCAGAAGCCGTCCATGTTGCCCACCCGCATGTTGGCCACCATCTGCGGCGGCGGCACGGTGATGACCTTGGCGTCCTTCAGCGGGTTCACGCCCGCGGCGGCCAGCCAGTAGTAGAGCCACATCGCATGCGTGCCGGTCGGGAAGGTCTGCGCGAAGGTGTAGTCGCGCCTGTCCTTGGCCATGACCTTCGCGAGCGAGGCCGCGTCCACCGCGCCCGCATCCGCCAGCTTCTTCGACAGCGTGATCGCCTGCCCGTTGTTGTTGAGCGTCATCAGCACGGCCATGTCCTTCTTCGGACCGGCCACGCCGAGGTGCACGCCGTAGATCAGCCCGTAGAGCACGTGCGCCATGTCGAGCTCGCCGTTGACGAGCTTGTCGCGCACGCCGGCCCAGGAGGCTTCCTTGGTGGGGACGATCTTGATGCCGTACTTCTTGTCGAAGCCCAAGGCGGCGGCCATCACCACCGACGCACAGTCGGTCAGCGGGATGAAGCCGATGCGGACCTCCTCCTTCTCCGGCTTGTCGGAGCCGGCGGCGTACGCGCCGCCGCCCGGCAGCGCGGACAGCCCGCCCAGCGCCGCGCCGGCGGCCAGCAGCTTGCGACGCTCAGCGCTCATCAGACCCTCCTTCGAACCGTGTTGCATCCCGATCTCCAACGAAGAACTCCAGCGGAAAAACAAAAAGGCGTCGCGACCGTCCCGCTTCGTCGAAGCGGAACCGATCGGACGCCTTTGCCCAAATCTTCCAGTGTGACCCTCACGCCGTTGCGAGGGCACGAGCAGGACATTGCAGGAAGCGTGCCACGCGGTGGACGCGACGCGGTCCAGAGGGAAGCCCGCGGACGTCGGCATCGAGGGCCGGTGCGATGCACTGTCTCGCGGCACGGATGCGCCGTTGCGGTGCGTCCGGCCGTTCAGCCGCGCAGCAGCTCGTGCGCGTCGATCACGCGCCGCGCGACCTGCGCGAGCGCCTCGCCGCGGTCCATGGCGAGCTTGCGCAGGCGCTGGTAGGCCTGGTCCTCGTCCAGGCCCTGTTCGCGCATCAGGATGCCCTTGGCCTTGTCGACGAGCTTGCGCGAGGCGAGTTGTGCCTGCGCCTTGCTGAGCTCCTCGCGCAGCGCGAGGTCCTGCTCGAAACGCGCGATCGCGACGTGCAGCACCGGCGCCAGGCGCTGCGTCTGCAGACCCGCCACGACATAGGCGCTGACGCCGGCCTGGATCGCGCGGCGCATCGGGGCGCGGTCCTCGTCCTCGGCGAAGATCACCACGGGGCGCGGCATCCTCGTCGACAGCGTGGCGAGGTTCTCGAGCGTGTCGCGCGTGGGCGACTCCGCGTCGACGATGACCACGTCCGGCTGCAGCCGCAGCACGCAGTCGTGGATCAGCGTGGCCTGCTCGATGACGCCGACCACCTCGCAGCCCTGTCGCACCAGTTCGTCGCGCAGCAGGTCGACGCGGTGCGCGCCGTCGTCGATGAGCAGCACGCGCAAGCCTGCATGCGCGGCATGCTCGGGCGGCGGGCTGGCGACGGGGGCGGGCGGCGGCTTCACACCGGAGGCCGCGCAAGTTCCGTGCCTCCTCTCGTCCGCCGGGCCCGCAGCAAACATCGCTCCTGGACCCGCGCAAGCGGCATGCCCACGGTCCTGCCAAGAGGGGGCCGCGAAAGAAGGCGCTTGGCCGTACCGTCGCGGACACGGCGGCGCCCACGCCGCGCAGGGAGACATGCCATGCGTTCCATCCTCCGCCTGTCCGCGCTGCCGATGCTGTGTGCGCTGCTAGCTCAGATCGCGATGGTTCCGGCCGTCGCCGCCACCACGTTCACGGCGGGCTACCAGTACGAGATGGCCGTGCCCGGCGTGAATCGCGCGGACGTGTGGAGCGGTGCCGTGCGACCGGACAGCCCGCTCTTCTATGTCGAGTCCATCGTCACGCCCGGCGGCCTGCCCGCCACCGGTGTGACGCAGCTCGGCGGCGGTGGGCTGGCCACCTATGGTCACGTGAACTCGACGAGCTTCGGCTTCACCGGCATGCGGACCGAGTTCCCGAATCAGAGCACCTACCTGCATGCCGACACCACGAACGCGATGAGCGACAGCTTCGTCATCGATTGCGCCGGCTGCACCGCCGGCGCGATCGGCAGCCTGTCGTTCCGCGTCTACTGGGGCGGCGGCGGACTGCGCGAGGTCGTGACGACCGTGCCCGGCACCGCGCTGAGCGGCTATGTCGCCGACATCAACTGGTCGAGCAGCTTCCAGATCCGCGCCGACGGCGTGCCAGATCCCTTTCCGCCCGATCAGCCCGGGCCGCCCAATCCCGGTCGGCTGGGTCTGGACTATTACTTCCTGGAGACCGAACGCAACGGCGAGCGCCGGATCGAAGAAAGCCCGCGCGTCTCGGCGGGGCTGCAAGAGCTGTCGATCCGGTTCGTTTTCGGCCAGCCCATCCACATCGACATGAGCCTGCGCGCAGCGGTACTGGGCGCCGTCTATTCCGGCGAGGACCAGACCAGCAGCTTCGATGCGATCGTCAACCAGATCAGCGCCTACGGCCAGATGTACTGGGACGGCATCACCGGCGTGTCGACCGCGGACGGACAGCGCATCGACGCCTTCACCGCCGTCAACCAGGTCGGCGTGGACTATGCGCGTTCGCTGGAGTTGCCCATCCTCCAGATCGTGCCCGAACCGGGCACCTGGGCGCTGATGCTGGGCGGGCTGGCGCTGATGGGCGTGGTCGCGCGCCGCCGCGTCCACGCGCTGCGCACGGCCATGGTGGAGACAGTG